>NZ_JBFAPC010000045.1:0-36461 GCF_040675535.1 Patulibacter sp. NPDC049589
CGGCCATCCCGCAACGGATCGCCTGTTGGGGCACCATGGCTGCGAGTCGCCCCCGGAAGGTGCGAGCGTCCGCTTCGGATGCTCCGCCGCCCGGCGGCGGGCGGCGCTGCGACGGCGGGGCGGGGTCGCCGGCGGCCCGCAGCTCGTCGTACGCGGCGTTGATCAGCGCCATCCGGTCGGCGGCCTCTGCCGACGGCAGGTGGTCGGGGTGCCAGCGCTTGGCCAGACGTCGGTAGGCGGCCGTGACGTCGGCGGGAGCGGCCCCGGCCGCGATGCCGAGGACCTCGTGCGGATCGACGCCGGACGGTACGGCCACGTCGCCCATCGTCGCACGAACCACCCGCCGGTCCCGCCGTCGGAGCGACCGTGGAGGATCGCTACCGCGCGCGGCGAAGCCCCACCCGACCCCATCCTGGCGCTGCCGCGATACCCCGCGGAGCGCCGCCCCGTCCCCGGAGGCCCCGTGCTCCAAGACCTCAAGAAGTTCCTCTTCAAGGACAGCCTGATCGACGTCGCGGTGGCGTTCATCCTCGCCACCGCGTTCGGGCTCGTCGTCAAGTCGCTCGTCGACGACATCCTCATGCCGATCATCGCCGCGATCGTCGGCAAGCCCGACTTCAACGACATCGTCATCAACCTCGGCGACACGCCGCTCAGGATCGGCACCTTCATCACGGTGTCCCTGAACTTCGTGATCATCGGCACGGTGCTCTTCTTCATCGTCCGCGCGATCCAGCGCGTGACGGCCGGCCGCAAGGCCGAGGAGAACACCGCGGGTCCGACGCAGGAGGTCCTGCTGTTGACCGAGATCCGCGACGCCCTGGCGGCGCCGCGGCCGCGCCCGTAGCGACCGGCCCCGGCGTCGCTCCGCCGGCCAGGCGGGGCGTACCGGGACCCGCGGGTCCCGGCGCTAGGCCGGGTCGCCGCCGTCCAGGGCGGGCGGCGGCTGCAGCGCGGACAGCGGCACGTCCCGCAGCAGGCGCAGCACCTGAGGGGTGCGGTCGTCCTGCAGCAGCAGCGCCCCGCCCGGCCAGTACGGGCTGTCGGTGTCGGTCGACTTCACCAGCAGCGGCTCGTAGACCCACGAGCCGCTGTTCCACAGCCACGGGCCGTCCTCGTCCGGGTGCCACGGGCCGAGGGCCTCCTCGCGGGTGAGCGGCCCCAGCCGGTGCACGTGCCCGAACAGCACGTGGTGGGCGCGCGGCAGGACGCCGAGGTCGTCGACGACGCGCAGGAGGCTCGCGAGCCCGGCGCGCTCCAGCCGCCGGTCCAGCCAGACCGAGCCGACGGCGGCGATCCGCTCGTTGCGGGCCTGCGCCGCCGCGGTCTGGACGCCGTCGCGGCCCAGGACCGACTTGCCGAGCGCCCGCGCCAGGCCGCCGAGCCGCTCGACGCCCTCCTCGAAGCCGTCCGGCAGGTCGCGGATCACGAGCGACGCCGCGGCCACGGACGGCGCCCGCGCCAGCTCGTAGGCGTCGGCCGGCCCGAGCTCGTCGGTCGACGACGCGTTCGCGCGCTGCAGCAGCTTCTGGATCGGCGTCGAGGTCAGCCGCGTGTCGAGGTAGTGGCCGTGGTGGGCGTAGACGTGCGGGCCCAGCCACGTGCCCGGGTAGTGCACGCGGATCCGGCCGCCCTTCGGCCGCAGCGCGGTGGTCAGCTCGGCCAGTGGTGCCGTCGCGTCGCGCGGCACCCGCGTCGCGGCCCCGAGCGGCTGCTCGTCGGTGCGACGCCGGCGCAGCCAGGCGCGGATCAGCAGGTGGTCGTGGTTGCCGGGCACGACGACGACCTCTCGCCCGGCCATCGCCTCCCCCAGCCGGCGCAGCGTCGGCAGGCTGTCGGCCAGCGCCCCGGCCGTCCGGCCCTCGAGGAGCTCGACGACGTCGCCGAGCAGCACCAGGCGGTCGACGTCGTCCAGGGCGTCGAGCAGCGCCTCGAGCGCCGCCGGGCGCCGCAACACGTCCCGTCCACCCCGTCCGCCGAGGTGCAGGTCGGAGATGACGAGGGTCCGCATCGGCGATCAAGCATGCCGCACGCGGGGCTCCGGCCACCCCGGCGTGCGGTTCGCGGCCCGCGGACCGGCGGCGGGGCGCCCCTCGGAGTACCATCGCGTGCAGATGGCCAAGCAGCAGCAGCGTCAGATGCGCATCGAGCAACGCGGAGGGCTCGCGGCGATGCAGGAGCTCGAGCAGCGGTCCGACGCGGACCTCCTGCGCGAGAGCAAGAACCGCTCGGCCGCCCGGGCGATCCTCGGCAGCCGCGCCGCGGAGCGCTACGACGCCGCCACGGCCCGCAAGTACTTCCAGGAGGCCATCGCCTCCGCCCGCCCCCAGGAGCGCCCCCAGATCCGGCGCATGGCCGAGGCCGCCTTGGCGCTCGCCGACCGCCGCTCCGGCGACCTGCGCGCCGCGGCCCAGCGCCTCGGCCAGGAGGGCCCGACCGGCCGCCAGCTGTTCCTGCTGCGCCTGTCCGGCCTGCTCGTCCCGCCCGCGTCCGCCGGCTCGTGGCCGCGCTGGCGCGGCGTCCTGCTGATCCTCGTGATCCTGCTGGGCGTCGTCGCCATCGGCACGGGCCTCGCCGCGCTCGTCGCGCTCCCGTTCGGGGGACTCAGCCTCGCCTCGGACATCTCGCTCGGCGTGATCACGCTGGTGGTCGTCATCGGCGTCCTGATCGTCCTCGCCCGGCGTCGCTCCCGCGACGCCGAGGCGAAGCGCGCGGAGCAGACCGCGGCGCAGCGCCAGCCCACCAACCGCGCCGCCCGCCGCCGCGGCTGAGGCCACGCGGCCGGGCGCGTCCCGCGCCTCCGGGCGGGCCCGCTCTCCGGCCTCGCGCGGCCACGACCCGGGCCGGGCGCGTCCCTGCTCGCGGTGTGCGCGGGTTTCCACCCGGCGTCCTCCGCGCCCTATAGCCTCGCGGTGTGCTCGATCGCGACGGGATCCTCCGGACGGAACGGCTCGTCGTGCGTCCCATGGGCTCGGGCGACTTCGACGCCCTGCTGCAGGGCCTGGAGGACCCGGACCGCATCTGGGCCGAGGGCTACCCGCTGGACGAGAGCCTCGTCTCCGCGGCGATGGTCCAGGAGCGCCAGCGCGCGTCGGACTCCGTCGTGCCGGTGCTCGCCGAGGACCCCTGGACGCAGTACCAGATCATCCTCGCGTCCCAGGACGTCGTTGTCGGCGACCTGACCTTCCTCGAGCCGCCGGACGCCGACCGCATCGCGATGATCACCTTCGGCATCGCTCCCGCGTGCCGCGGCAACGGCTACGCGACGGAGATGCTCCGCGCCCTCGTGCCGTGGCTTCGCGCCCGGACCGACGTGCGCGGCATCCGCGCGGACACCGACCTCGTCAACCCGACCAGCCATCAGGTGCTCCGTGCCGCCGGCCTGCGGGTCGTGCAGGACGACGGGGACCGCCAGCTCTACGAGCTGCGCTGGGAGCACGCTGAGCGGATCGCCCGCCCGCGCGTGCCGCGCAGGCCCTGACGTCCGGCCGGCCGCCGAGGGCCCGGCAGGACCGCGCCGTCGCCCGGACTCAGCCCTTCGCGACTGTCGCCTTCGAGATCACGACCGGGGCGTTGGCCACGTCGTTCGGCGGCCCGCCCGAGCCGATCGCCGCGATCCGGTCGACGGTGTCCATGCCCGCGATGACGGTCCCGACGATCGCATACTCCGGCGGCAACCCCGTGTCAGCGCCCGTGACGACGTAGAACTGGCTCCCGCTCGTGCCGTTCGGCTCTGAAGGTGCCTTGGCCATCGCGACGATCCCGCGCGTGTAGGCCGCGTCGGCGGGCGGGGTCTCCTCGACCGAGTAGCCCGGGCCCCCGGTGCCGTCCCCCGCCGGGTCCCCGCCCTGGATCACGTAGTCGGCGACGATCCGGTGGAAGGTGAGGCCGTCGTAGAACTTCGCGGCGACGAGGGACTTGAACGACGCCGTCGTCTTCGGCTGGCGTTTGGTGTCCAGGCGGATCGTGAACGACCCGCAGTTCGTCGTCATCGTGACCGTCCAGCGACCCGACAACCGCGCGGGCTTCGGGGCGGGCAGGTCCGGCTCGCCGCTGCGTGGCTCGGGCTGCGAGACCGTCTTGCAGGTGCCGGTTTCCGCGGCGCTCGTCGTCGTCGGCGCGGCGCCGGCGGTGGTCGACGTCTGGGCGTCGGTGGCCGTCGAGGCGGTCGTGGTCACGTCGTCGCCGCAGGCCGCGAGCCCGGGGACGATCACCGCGGCCGCGAGCAGCGCCACGAGCCGTCCTGCGGTCGCCGGACGGGAGGAGGAGGACGAGAAGGCCACGGCGGGAGCATAGAGCCCGTCGGAACGGGGCGACGCGCTCGCGCGGCCCCGATGGGCGGGGGCTCCCGGGGCCGCCTCTCGCGACGGAGGTCCGGGGTCCCCGCGATACTTCCCGCGTGCGTTCACGGACCCCCGACGTCGCCCCCGGTGGCTCCGCCCCGGTCGCCCCCGCGCCCGACGCGCGCTCGCGGCGGATCACGCTGGTGGTCAACCCCTCCGCCGGCGGAGGCCGCGGGGCGCGTACGGCGGCGGTCGCGGCCGCCCGGCTGACCCAGCGCGGGGTCCGCGTCCGGACGGTCTCGACGCGCGACGCCGAGCACGCCGCGCAGGAGGCCGACGTCGCCTTCGACCGCGGGGACGCCGCGGTCGCGGTGGGCGGCGACGGGATGCTGCGGATCCTCGCCGGGCGGGCCGTCCTGCGCGACGACGCGGTCGTCGGCCTGCTCCCCGCCGGCCGTGGCAACGACTTCGCGCGCTTCCTCGGCCTGCCGACCGACCCGGTCGTCGCCACCGAGGCCCTGGTCGACGGCATCGAGGCGGTGTTCGACACGGGCCTCGTCCGCGACGCCACGGGTGCTGAGCGGACGTTCCTCTCGATCGTCTCCGTCGGCTTCGACGCGGAGGCCAACCGGATCGCCAACGCGGCGCCCGGCGCGCTCGGTGGGCTCGTCTACGTCTGGGGCGCCGTCGGTGCGCTGGCCGGCCTGCGGCCCGTGCCCCTGCGCCTGACCGCGGACGGTGTAGAGCGGTCGACACCCGTCCTCCTGCTCGCGGTCGCCAACGCGGGGGCCTACGGTGGGGGGATGCACATGGCGCCCCACGCCTCGGTCGGAGACGGCGTGCTCGACGTCGTCCTCGTCCCCCACCGCGGACGCCCGGACCGCTGCGACTGGCGCGACCGCCTGCGGATCCTGCGCTTCCTCCCCCGCGTCTTCCGCGGCACCCACGTCCGCGCCCCGCACGTCGAGGTCTCGCACGCCCGCACGCTGCGCGTCGAGGCGGACGGGCCGCTGGTGGCCTACGCCGACGGCGACCCCGTCGGGATCCTGCCGCTCGAGATCTCGACGCGCCCGGCGTCGCTGCGGATGATCGTGCCGGCCACCGGTGGCCTCCGCCCGGGCGTCGACCGGCCCGCCGGGGTGGCCGCGTGAGCGCCCCCGCCGTCTCGCCCCGCACCGGCGTCCCCCTGTCGGCGGCGGTCGCCACGGCGCGCCTGGCCGGCCGCGCGGCCCGCCTGGCCGGCAAGGGCGGCACGAGCCTGCCCGGCAAGGTCCTGACCCGCATGCGTCCCGACGCGATCGCGCGCATGTCGGACCGCCTGGACGAGGGCTCCGTCGTCCTCAGCGCCACGAACGGCAAGACGACGACCGCGGCCCTGGTGGCGTCGATCCTCGAGCAGCACGGCACCACGCTGGTCCACAACCGGCAGGGCGCGAACATGGCCGGCGGCATCGCCGCGTCGCTGCTCGGCTCCTGGCGCCACGGCCGGCCGACCGGCGCGCTGGGGCTCTTCGAGGTCGACGAGTTCTGGCTCGACGGTCTCGTCCGGTCGCTGCGTCCGCGGGTCGTCCTGCTGGCGAACCTCTTCCGGGACCAGCTGGACCGCTACGGCGAGCTCGAGGCGATCGCCGACCGCTGGCACGAGATCGTCGCTGACGACGCGGCGCGCACCGCGTCGACCGGCGAAGCGGGCTTCCGGCTCGTCCTCGGTGCCGACGACCCCGCCGTCGCCGACCTCGGCATCGAGCGCGACGACGTCCTCTACTTCGGCGTGCAGGACGTCGCGGTCGCCCGCGGCGTCGCCGACCACGCGTCCGACGCCACCACGTGCCGCGTCTGCGGCGCGTCGTACGTGTACACCGCGTCGTTCGTCGGGCACCTCGGCCACTACGCGTGCCCGTCCTGCGGCCACCGCCGCCCGACCCCGCAGATCACCGCCGAGCGCGTCGTCCTGCACGGCACCCGCGGCTCGACGGTCGACCTGCGCCTGCCGGACGCGACGGTCACCGTGGACCTGCACCTGCCGGGCCTCTACAACGTCTACAACGCGCTCGGCGCGGCGGCGCTCACCCACGCCCTCGGGGTGCCGGCCGCGACGATCGCCGCGGGCCTGACCTCGACCGCCGCCGCCTTCGGGCGCGCCGAGACGGTCCGGGTCGAGGACCGCGAGCTGCAGCTGCTGCTCGTCAAGAACCCCGCCGGTGCGAACGAGGTCGCCCGCACCCTGGCGCTCGCGGACGGCGAGCTCGACCTGCTGGCCATCCTCAACGACCGGATCGCCGACGGCCGCGACGTCTCCTGGGTGTGGGACGCGGACCTCGAGGCGATCGCCGGACGCGTCCGCCACGTGACCTGCGGCGGGACGCGCGCGGCCGAGATGGCCGTCCGCTGGAAGTACGCCGGGGTCGCGTCGTCCCGGATCGCCGTCGTCACCGACGGCGTGGCCGCCGCCCTCGACCACGCCCTGGCCGCCGCCCCGGAGGACCCCGCCGTGCCGATCCACGCGATCCCGACCTACACCGCGATGCTGGAGCTCCGCGAGGAGCTCGTCCGCCGCGGCGCCGCGAAGGGATCGTTCGCATGAGCGGCGCCCGCGACCTCGCCACCGGCCCCCCGGCGTCCGTCGGTGCGGGGCAGCCCGAGGCGGTCGACCCCGACCTCGACCACATCCGCTGGCACGACCTCGAGTGCGGCGGCTACAAGGCCGACCTCGCGCTCTGGCGCACGCTGGCCGACGAGCAGCTGGCCACCGGCGGCGAGGCGGCGACGCGGGTCCTCGACCTCGGCAGCGGGACGGGGCGCGTATCGCTCGACCTGTCCTCGCGCGGTCACCGCGTCCTGGGCGTCGACGTCGACCCGGTCTTCTGCGCGGAGCTCCGCCGCCGGGCGGCGCTGCGGCACCTGTCCGCGGCGGCGGCGGTCAGCGACGCCCGCGAGCTCCGGCTCGGCGAGCGCTTCGCCCTGATCGTCGCGCCGATGCAGACCGTCCAGCTGCTCGACGGCCCCACGGGCCGCGCGGCGCTGCTGCAGGGGATCCGCGAGCACCTCGCGCCCGGCGGCGTGGCGGCGATCGCGATCGTCGAGGACGTCGAGCCGTTCGGGGCCGACGAGGCCGCGCACCTCGCGCCCGACATGAAGGACCACGGCGGCACCGTCTACGCGAGCCGCCCCGTCGGCGTCACCGTCGACGACGGCCGGATCGTGCTGGACCGCGTGCGGGAGATCGTCACCCCCGTCGGCGACCGCCGGGTCTCGAGCGACCGCACCGTCCTGGACGTCCTCGACGCCGACGGGCTCGAGGACGAGGGCCGCGCCGTCGGCCTGCGGGTCCTGCCCGCCCGCGAGGTCGTCGCGACCGAGGAGCACGTCGGCAGCCGCGTGGTGATGTTCGGTGTCTGACGGCGCGCTGCGCATCGCCGCGCTCTACCCCGACCTGCTGAACATCTACGCCGACCGCGGCAACCTGCTGATGCTCGAGCGGCGCTGCGCGTGGCGCGGCATCGGCTTCGAACTGACGCGGTCGACGATCGGCGACGAGCTGGACCCCGACGCCCACGACCTGCTCTACCTCGGCGGCGGCCAGGATCGCGACCAGCAGCTCTGCGCCGTCGACCTGACGACCGTCAAGCAGGACGCCGTCCACGCGCATGCGGCGCGCGGCGGGGCGATCCTCGCGGTCTGCGGCGGCTACCAGCTGCTCGGGCACCACTACGCGCTGGAGCCCGGCGTGACGCTCCCGGGCGTGGGACTGCTGGACCTCCACACCGAGCGCGGCGAGGGGCGGCTGATCGGCAACGTCGCCATCGAGGTCGACGGCCGGACGCTCGCGGGCTTCGAGAACCACGGCGGCCGGACGATCCTCGGCCCCGGCCAGGAGCCGCTCGGGCGGGTCCTCGCCGGGCACGGCAACACCGGGTCCTCCGGCTTCGAGGGCGCGCGGACGGGCAACGTCGTCGGCACCTACCTGCACGGGCCGCTGCTGCCGAAGAACGCGTGGTTCGCCGACGAGCTGATCGCGTCGGCGCTCGGCGTCGACGCCGCGGACCTGCCGCCGCTGGACGACCGGCTCGAGGACGCCGCGCACGCGAGCGCGCGGCACGCCGCCGGCGTGTAGCGGCGTTCCCGCGGCCGGGGGGCGCGTCGTCGGCGGCGGCCGCGATCGGCCGGTCGCCGGCGCGGGGCTCGCCTGTCCCTACGACGCCCGCGAGGGCGTCACCTCCCCGCGCACGACCGTGTGCGCGATCAGGTCCATGCCCGGGCGGTAGACCAGGTGCGTCGGCGACGGGGCGTCGAGGACGACCGCGTCGGCGCGGGCCCCGAGGCCGAGGTGGCCGACGTCGGCGCGGCGCAGCGCCCGGGCGCCACCGAGGGTCGCGGCGGTCAGGGCCTCCGCGACCGTCATGCCCATGTCGCGCACCGCGAGGGCGAGGCAGAACGCCATCGACGACGTGTAGCTCGAGCCCGGGTTGGTGTTCGTCGCGATCGCGACCCGCGCGCCGGCGTCGAGCAGCCGCCGCGCGTCCGGGTACGGCTGCCGGGTCGAGAAGTCGGTGGCCGGCAGCAGCGTCGCCACGGTGTCGGACGCGGCGAGCGCGTCGACGTCGGCGTCGGTCAGGTAGGTGCAGTGGTCGACGGACGCCGCGCCGAGCTCGCAGGCGAGCCGCACGCCCTCCCCGAAGCCGAGCTGGTTGCCGTGCACGCGGAGCCCGAGCCCGGCCGCCCGGCCGGCCTCCAGGACGCGGCGCGACTGCTCCGGGTCGAAGGCTCCTTCCTCGCAGAAGACGTCGATCCAGCGGGCGGACGGCGCGCAGGCGTCGAGCATCTCGCCGCAGACGAGGTCGACGTAGGCATCCGGCCGGTCGGCCCACTCGCGGGGCACGAGGTGGGCGCCGAGGAAGGTGACGTCGTCGGTCAGCGCGGCGGCGGCCTCGCAGATCCGGCGCTCCGTCGCGACGTCGAGGCCGTACCCGGACTTGATCTCCAGGTGGGTGATGCCGCACCGGCGCGCCTCGGCCAGCCGCGCCCGCGCCAGCGCGGTCAGCTCGTCGGTGCTCGCCGCGCGGGTCGCGTCGGTCGTCACGTTGATGCCGCCGGCGACGTACGGCGCGCCGGCCATCCGCGCGGCGAACTCGTCGCCCCGGTCGCCCGCGAACACCAGGTGGGTGTGGGAGTCGACGAAGCCCGGCACGACGCAGCAGCCGGCGGCGTCCAGGCGCGCGTCGGCGGCGACGGTGCTCCCGGCGTCGAGCACCGCCGCCACGACGCCGTCCTCGAGGACCAGGGCGACGTCGCTGCGCTCGCCGACCTCGGGGTCGTTCGAGACGAGCAGCCCGATGCGGTCGACGACGAGGGAGCGTGGCGTCGCGGTGGGGGGTGTCGCGGGGCCCGGCGTCCCGGAGTCCGGTGTCCCGGAGTCCGGCGACCCGGCGCCCGGAGGCTCGGCGTGCGGCGTCATCGGGCGATCGCCTCCCCCAGCTCGCGCGCCACGTCGATGGACACGTGCGCGCCGTTCCGCACGACGCGCCGGCCGCCGACGACGACGTCGCGGACGTCGGCCGCGCCGGCGCTGAACACGAGGGCCTCCGGCGGCGTGCCCGCGGTGCGAACGGAGTCGAGGGCCACGGTCGCGAAGTCCGCGAGGGCGCCGACGCCGATCCGGCCGCCGTCCTCCCACCCGAGGCACCCGTAGCCCCCGCCCGACGTGGCCTCCAGCAGCGACGCCGCGGCGTGGTGCCCGCGGACGCCGGTGACGAGGCGCTCGTCGAGCTCGATCGCGCGGGCCTCCTCGAAGAGGTCGATGACCGCGTGCGAGTCGCTGCCCACCGCCAGGCGGGCGCCGGCGTCGGCCAGCCGCCGTGCGGGGCCCACGCCGTCGGCCAGGTCGCGCTCGGTCGTCGGGCAGAGGCAGACGGTGGCGGCGCCCAGTCGGGCGACGTCGGCGTCCGTGAGGTGGGTCGCGTGGACAGCGGTGAAGGTGTCGGAGACCGGCAGCACCTGGGTCGGGGTGCCGCCGTGCCGCGCGAGGCAGTCCTCGTTCTCCGCCGGCTGCTCGGAGACGTGGGCGTGCAGCGGGCGCGTCCCGGCCCACGCCGCCACGACCGCGGCCTCGTCGGGGTCGACCGCGCGGATCGAGTGGATCGCCGCGCCGATGCGGGCGAGGTCGTCGTCGGCGAGGGCGGAGACGCGCTCCGCCCAGGAGTGGACGTCGGCGTCGCGGAAGCGGTCGATCCCGCCGTGCAGGTAGCAGGCGTCCAGCAGCGTGATGCGGATCCCGGCCTCGGCGGCGGCGGCGATCATCGCGCGGCCGGTCTCGTTCGGGTCGGCGTACGGCCGGCCGTCGGGCGCGTGGTGGACGTAGTGGAACTCGCCGACGACCGTGATCCCGGCGAGCGCCATCTCGGCGAAGGCCGCACGCGCGATCCGGAAGAGGCGGTCGGGGTCCAGCGTCGTGGCCAGCGCGTACATCTGCTCGCGCCACGTCCAGAACGAGCCGGTGCCGGTCTGCGTGTGGCCGCGCAGCGCCCGCTGGAAGGCGTGCGAGTGGGCGTTCGCCAGGCCCGGGATCGTGAGGCCGCGGAGGACCTCGTCGCCCGCGCCCGCCTCCGCGGCGCCGGGCGCGACCGCGGTGATGCGACCGCCGGCGACGTCGAGCGCGACGGGCCCGGCCGAGACCTCGCCGTCGACCCACGCGCGCTCGCACCAGTAGCGCTGCGCCGAGCTCACGATCGCACCCGGGCGATCGAGCCGACGCCACGCCCCACGACCGAGGAGCTCACGAGCCGACCCGCGAGCTCGGGATCTACGACCGAGGAGCTCACGAGCCGACCCGCGCGGTCAGCGCCTCGGCCCGTTCGACGAACGCCGCCCTACGGTGCGCGTCGAACTGCGCCCAGGTCGAGAACGTCGTCGGGTCGCGCACGCGGTCCAGGAACACGATGCCGTCGAGGTGGTCGACCTCGTGCTGGAACGTCCCGGCGGTCAGGCCGCGCCGCATCTCGTCGTGCGGCACGCCGTCGCGGTCCAGCCACGAGACCTGCACCGCGACCGCGCGGTCGACGTCGCCGCGCAGGTCCGGCACCGAGAGGCAGCCCTCGTTGATCGCGAACGTCTCCTCGCCGACCGGCTCGAGCGTGGGGTTGACGATGACCGTGAGCGGGATCTCCGGCTTGTAGGGGTAGCGCGGGTGGTTCGGGCGGACCTCGATCACCGCGACGCGGCGGAGGTCGCCGACCTGGTTGGCGGCCAGGCCCGCGCCGCCGGCCGCCCGCATGGTGTCGACGAGGTCGTCGACGAACCGCTGGAACGCCGGAGAGGCGAGCTCTTCGGGCGTGACCTCGCGGGCGCGCTCGCGCAGGACCGGGTCGCCGACCGCGACGATGGGCAGCACCGACACGGTCCTAGCCCTCCGCCATCGGGATCCGCACGCCGCGCTCCCGCGCGACCTCCAGCGCCCGCTCGTAGCCCGCGTCCGCGTGCCGGATCACGCCCATCCCGGGGTCGTTGGTGAGCGCGCGCTCGAGCTTCTGCGCGGCCAGCTCGGTCCCGTCGGCGACGCAGACGATCCCGCTGTGGATCGAGCGTCCGATCCCGACGCCGCCGCCGTGGTGCAGCGACACCCACGTGGCGCCGGACGCGGTGCCGACGAGGGCGTTCAGCAGCGGCCAGTCTGCGATCGCGTCGGAGCCGTCGAGCATGCCCTCGGTCTCGCGGTAGGGCGAGGCGACCGAGCCGGAGTCCAGGTGGTCACGGCCGATCACGATCGGGGCCGACAGCTCGCCGGAGGCGACCATCGCGTTGAACCGCAGCGCCAGGCGGTGCCGCTCGCCGTAGCCGAGCCAACAGATGCGGGCGGGCAGGCCCTGGAAGGCGACGTGCTCGCCGGCGGCGGTGATCCAGCGGGCGAGCTCCTTGTCGTCCGGGAACTCCTCCAGCACCGCGCGGTCGGTCGCGGCGATGTCCGCCGGGTCACCGGACAGCGCGACCCACCGGAACGGGCCCCGGCCCTCGGCGAACAGCGGCCGCACGTAGGCCGGGACGAAGCCCGGGTAGTCGAAGGCGCGCTCGAAGCCGCCGAGCTTCGCCTCCGCCCGGAGGGAGTTGCCGTAGTCGAAGACCTCGGACCCGGTGTCCTGGAACCCGACCATCGCGGCGCAGTGCGCGGCCATCGCGCGACGGGATCGGACGACGTACTCGTCGGGGTCCGCGGCGCGCAACGCGTCGGGGTCGTCCACGGTGTCGGGGACGTAGCCGTCGAGCGGGTCGTGGGCGCTGGTCTGATCGGTGACGATGTCGGCCGGGAAGCCCAGCCTCAGCAGCTGCGGGAAGACGGTCGCGGCGTTCCCGACGAGACCGACCGACAGCGGCCGGCGCTCCGCCTTGGCGGCGATGCAGCGCGCGACGGCGTCCTCCAGGGTGCTCGCCTGCTCGTCGAGGTAGCGCTCCTCGATCCGGCGCTGGAGGCGTGCCTCGTCGACCTCGACGCACAGCGCTACGCCGTCGTTGAGGGTCACCGCCAGCGGCTGCGCGCCGCCCATGCCGCCGAGCCCCGCGGTCAGCGTGATCGTGCCGGCGAGCGAGCCGTCGTGGTTGCGCCGCGCGATCTCCGCGAGGCACTCGTAGGTGCCCTGCAGGATCCCCTGGGTCCCGATGTAGATCCAGGACCCGGCGGTCATCTGGCCGTACATCGTCAGGCCCAGTTCCTCCAGCCGGCGGAACTCGTCCCAGGTCGCCCAGTCCGGGACGAGGTTGGAGTTGGCCAGGAGGACCCGCGGGGCCCACTCGTTGGTGCGGAAGACGCCGACCGGCTTGCCCGACTGGACCAGGAGCGTCTCGTCGTCGGCGAGCGTCTTCAGCGTCCGGATGATCGCGTCGTACGCCTCCCACGAGCGCGCGGCGCGCCCGGTGCCGCCGTAGACGACGAGGTCCTCGGGGCGCTCGGCGACCTCCGGGTCGAGGTTGTTCATGAGCATCCGCATCGCGGCCTCCTGCGGCCAGGAGACGCAGGACAGCTCGTTCCCGCGCGGGGCGTGGATCGGGTGGCGGGACGGCGTGGTCATCGGGTCTCCAGGGTCAGGGAGCCGGTGGCGGTCTCGGCGGCACGGCGGACGTGTCCGCTGGCGACGAACGCCACCGCGGCGTCGATCTCGGGGGCGAGGAAGCGGTCGGGCCCGGGGCCCGGGACGGTGGCGCGCAGCGCGTCGATCACGGCGGCGGAGGCGGGCCCGGGAACCAGCGGCGCCCGCAGCTCGATGCCGCGTGCGGCGGTCAGGAGCTCGATCGCCAGCACGCGGGTCAGGCCGTCGACGGTGCGGCGGAGCTTGCGCGCCGCCGACCAGCCCATCGACACGTGGTCCTCCTGCATCGCCGAGGAGGGGATCGAGTCGAACGAGGCCGGCACGGCCAGCCGCTTCAGCTCGGAGACGATCGCCGCCTGCGTGTACTGGGCGATCATCAGGCCGGAGTCGACCCCGGGGCTGTCGGCGAGGAAGGCGGGCAGGCCCGCGTTGCGCGAGGCGTCGAGGAAGCGGTCGGTCCGCCGCTCCGCGATCGACGCGACGTCCGCGGCGACGATCGCCAGGAAGTCCAGGACGTAGGCGACCGGCGCGCCGTGGAAGTTCCCGTTGGACTCCACACGGCCGTCGGCCGTGACGACCGGGTTGTCGATCGCGGCGGCCAGCTCGCGGGACGCGACCACCGCGGCGTGCTCGACCGTGTCCCGCGCGGCCCCGGCCACCTGCGGCGCGCAGCGCAGCGAGTAGGCGTCCTGGACCCGCGTGTCCTCGGGCCCGCGGTGGCTCGCGACGATCGGGCTGTCCGCCAGGACCGCGCGCATGTTGGCGGCCGAGACCGCCTGGCCGGCCTGCGGGCGCAGCGCCTGCAGGTCCGCGGCGAACACGCGGTCGGTGCCGAGCAGGCCCTCGACGCTTATGGCCGCCGTGACGTCCGCGACGACCAGCAGCTCGCGCAGGTCGTGGATCGCCAGGAGCAGCATGGCGAGCATCCCGTCGGTCCCGTTGATGAGGGCCAGGCCCTCCTTCTCGCGCAGGACGACGGGCGCGATCCCGGCGGCGCCCAGCGCGTCCGCCGCGTCGCGGAGCACCCCGTCGGCGTCGCGCACCGGACCCTCGCCCATCAGCGCGAGCGCGCAGTGCGCGAGCGGCGCCAGGTCGCCGGAGCACCCGAGCGAGCCGTGCTCGTGGACCACCGGCGTGACGTGCGACGAGAGCAGCGCGGCGTAGGTCTCGGCGACGACCGGCCGCACCCCGGTCCGGCCGGTGGCCAGGGTGGAGAGCCGCAGGAGCATGAGCGCCCGCACCACCTCGGTCTCGACCTCCGGCCCCGACCCCGCCGCGTGGCTGCGGATCAACGAGCGCTGCAGGTCCGCGCGGCGGTCCTCCGGGATGTGGCGCGTGGCCAGCGCGCCGAACCCGGTCGACACGCCGTAGTGCGGGGTCGCGTCGGCGGCGAGCGCCTCGATGACCGTCCGCGATGACGCGATCGCGGCGAGGGCTCCGTCCTCGAGCACGACGCCCGCCCCGTGCCGGGCGACCCGGACGACGTCGTCGGGGGACAGCGGTCCGCGGCCGACGACGACGTGCTGCTCGGTGCTCACCCGGGCTATTCAAGGCGATCGGGGCCGCGCCGACCAGCGACTGGTCGCGCTTGTGTCTCGTATCTGAGACAGTCCCCCGGTGGCGAACGCCCCCGCCGCGCGGCACGCGCTGCGCCTCCTCCGTCTGCTGGCCGCTCACGCGGCGCCGATGCCCGCCAGCGCGATCGCCCGGGAGCTCGAGCTGCCCCGCTCGACCGTCTACCACGTGCTCTCGGTCCTGCGCGAGGAGGGGTTCGTCGTCCACCTGCCGGCGGAGCGCCGCTACGGGCTGGGGGTCGCGGCCTTCGAGCTCGGCTCGGCCTACGCGCGTCAGGAGCCGCTGCGGCGCGTCGCCGCCCCTGCGCTGGCCCGGATGGTCACGGCGACCGGCCACAACGGCCACTTCGCGGTCCTTCACGGCACCGACGTCCTCTACGTCATCGAGGAGCGCGCCCCCGGACGCCCGAGCCTGGTCACCGACGTCGGCGTGCGCCTGCCCGCCCAGCTGACGGCCAGCGGCCTGGCGATGCTCGCGGGCCTGTCCCCTGCGCAGGTCGGTGCGCTCTACCCCTCGCGGGCGGCGCTCGTCCTCCGGGAGGGCCGGGGCCCTCGGTCGCTGACCGAGCTCCGGCGGGAGCTGGTCCGCGTGCGCCAGGACGGGTTCGCGACCGAGCAGGGCTCGGTGACGGAGGGCTTCGCCTCGGTCGCGGCGGCGGTCCTCGATCACCGCGGCCACCCGGTCGCGGCCGTCGCGCTCACCTACCGGGAGCGCGAGGTGCGGAGCCCCGAGACCCGCGCGGCCCTCGCCGCCAGCACGATCCGGGCGGCGGGGCACATCTCGCGCGGCCTCATCGGCCGGGCCGACGGGCCCTGAGGGTCACGCACCCAGGGCCCGCTCCGGGGTCTCGTCGGAGCCGGACTACTCGGCGGGCTTGGCCAGGTCCGCGATCGTCTTCAGGCCGTACTTGTCGGCCGTGGCCTGGGTGACGACGATGGCGTCGCTGTCCTGGGCGGCGGACTTCTCCAGCGCGACCAGGTTCGACGGCAGCGCGGCCTTCAGCGCCGTGTAGACGTCGTCGGACGACGTCGCCGTGGCGTTCTTGTCGAGGTAGGTCAGGATCGTGCCGCTGTACTCCGGGAACAGGTCGAGCGAGCCGCTCTTCAGGGCCGGGTAGTACTTCTCCCGGCTGCCGATGTTCAGCTTGGTCTTGATCGTCGCGCCCTGGGCCTTCAGGGCCTCGGCGTAGATCTCGGCGAGGACGACGTTCTCCGGGAAGTTCGCCGAGCCGACGGTCAGCTTGGTCCCCTTCGCCGACGAGCCGGTGGCGGACAGGCCGTTGGCGGACAGCCACCCCTTCGCCACGGCGTCGGGGTCCTGCTTGTCGACCTGCACCTTCGACACGAGGTCGCCGAGGCCGGTGGTCGTCAGCTTGGCCGAGATGCCGTTGAGGACCGTCTCGACGCCGTCGGTGACCTTGGCCTTGTTGATGATCGGCAGCACGTCCTGCGCCGCGAAGTTGTTCTTCGGGTCGGCGAGGATCACGAACTTGTTCGCGGCGATCGACGGGTCGGTCGTGAAGAGGTCGGCCGCCTCGATCTGGCCGTTCTTCAGCGCGTTGACGGTGACCGGTCCGCCGGTGTCGGTGACGGTGTACTTGCCGAACGACACGCCGTAGTTCTTCTGCAGACCGGGGAGGCCGTCGGCCCGGGTCTTGAACTCGGGCGGACCGCCCATGATCAGCTTGCTCGCGATGGTCGTGGTCGAGCTCGAGGACGAGCTGCTGGTGCTGTCGTCGGAGTCGCTCGAGCCGCAAGCGGACACGCCGAGGGCGAGGGCGGCGGCTACCGCGGTGGTCGCCAGGATCCTGGTGTTCATCGGTGCTCCATGGGGTGGTTGGGACTGCGGAAGGCGTGGTCGCCGGGAGGTGGTGGCCACGAACGGTGGGATGAAGAGGACGACGGCGGTCGGGCTCCGGAAGCCGGTGCCGGCGCGCCCCTGGAGGTGCGGCGCGCCGGCGACGGGGTCACTTGGCGGGCTTGGCCAGGTCCCCGATCGACTGCAGGCCGAACTTGTCGGCGGTGGCCTTCGTGACCACCACGGTGTCGCTGTCCTGCGCGTCGGACTTGTCCAGCGCGATCAGGTTGGACGGCAGCGCGGCCTTCAGCGCCGTGTAGACGTCGTCGGGCTTGGACGCCGTCGCGTTCTTGTCGAGGTAGGTCAGGATGGTGCCGCTGTACTCGGGGAAGAGGTCCAGCGAGCCGCTCTTGAGGGCCGGGTAGTACTTCTCGCGGCTGCCGATGTTCAGCTTGGTCTTGATCGTCGCGCCCTGGGCCTTCAGGGCCTCGGCGTAGATCTCGGCGAGGACGACGTTCTCCGGGAAGTTCGCCGAGCCGACGGTGAGCTTCGTGCCCTTGGCGGACGAGCCGGTCGCGGACAGGCCGTTGGCCGACAGCCACCCCTTCGCGACGGCGTCGGGGTCCTGCTTGTCGACCTGCACCTTCGACACCAGGTCGCTCAGGCCGGACGTGGTCAGCTTCGCCGAGACGCCGTTCAGGGTCGTCTTCACGCCGTCCGTCGCCTTGGCCTTGTTGATGATCGGCAGGACGTCCTGCGCCGCGAAGTTGCTCTTCGGGTCGGCGAGGATCACGAAGTCGTTCGCCTTGATCGCCGGATCGGTGCTGAAGATGTTCGCGGCGTCGACCTGGCCGTTCTTCAGTGCGTTCACCGTGACCGGCCCGCCGGTGTCGGTGACCTTGAACTTCCCGAAGTCGACGCCGTAGTTCTTCTGCAGCCCGGCGAGGCCGTCGGCGCGGGTCTTGAACTCGGCCGCACCGCCGAAGATGAAGGTGCTCGCGATGGTCTCGGAGGACGCCGAGGACGAACCTTGCGTGCTGGGGCTGTCGTCGGAGCTGCTCGAGCCGCACGCGGACACGCCGAGAGCGAGGACGGCGGCTGCGGCGCCGGTGGCCAGGATCCTGGTGGTCATGTTCGTTCCTTGTGGTCGTTGCTGCGGTGGAAGGTCGGTGTCCTCGGGTGCGCCCCCGCCCGGGACGGCGCGTCGCGGCAGGGGTCAGGCATGGGCCCCGTCCGCCTCGGTGACGGCGGCGAGCCGTGAGTCCGGCCCGGCGGCGACCTGCTCCGTGGAGAACCGCCCGGTGACGCCGCGGGACACGACGTAGCGCTGGATCGTCGCCAGCACGAGGTCGGTGACCAGGGCCAGGGCCGCCACCAGGACGCCCCCGCCGATCATCTGCGGGTAGTCCTGCTGGGCCAGGCCGTCGTAGATGAAGCGGCCGAGGCCGCCGAGCGGGAGGTAGGAGGCGACGGTCGCCGTGGCGATCAGCTGGAGGGCGGCGCTGCGGACCCCGGAGAAGATCAGCGGCAGGCTGATCGGGAGCTCGACCCGGAGGAGCACCTGCGGTCCGGTCATGCCCATCCCGGACGCGGCGTCCCGGACGCCCGGGTCGACGTTCTGCACCCCCGCGAAGGTGTTCGCCAGGATCGGCGGGACGGCGAGGAGGACCAGGACGATCTCGGTCGGGATCAGGAAGCCGGTGTCGGTGCGCCCCTGGAAGTGCGGCGAGATGATCACGGTGAGCAGGACGAGGACGCCGACCGTGGGCAGCGCGCGCAGGGCGTTCGCGCCGGCGATCAGCCAGCTGAACCGCCCCGTGTGCCCGATGAACAGGCCGAGGGGCAGCGCGATCAGCAGGGAGATCGCCAGGGCGATCCCGCAGAACCGGATGTGGGCCAGCAGTTGGGTCAGGATGCCGGTGTCGAACTTGGTGTCGGTCCAGTGCGACGAGTCCGTCAGCCAGCTGATCACGTCGGCGATCACGAGCGGACCGCCCGTCGCCAGGGGGTGAGCCACCGGTTGAGGCCGATCACCGCGAGGTCCAGGACGATCGCCAGCAGGACGCAGAGGACGATGCCCAGCACGATCGGCGGGTAGTAGGCGTCCGGCGTGGAGAGCTGGAACCCCTGGGTGAAGAGCTGGCCGAGGTTCGACATGCCGATGGTGCCGGCCACCGCGACGATGCTGACGTTGGAGACCACGGCGACCCGCAGGCCGGCGGCGATGACGGGGACCGCGATCGGCAGCTCGACCTTGAAGAACCGCTCGAGCGGCCGGAAGCCGAGCGCCGTGGCGGCCTGCACCGTGTCGTCGGGCACCGAGGCCAGGCCGTCGGCCACGACCCGGACGAGCAGCGCGACCGAGTAGACGGTCAGGGCGATCGGCACCTGCAGCGGGTCGAGCGTGTCCAGGCCCAACAACGGTGGGACCAGCACGAAGAGGGCGATCGACGGGATCGTGTAGAGCAGGCCGGTGATCGAGATGATCGGCGGGTAGGTCCAGCGGTAGCGGCGGGCGACCCACCCCAGGGGGAGCGCGATCAGCAGCCCGACCACGACCGGCACGACCGACAGCCAGGCGTGGGACCAGAGCAGGCGCAGGTCCTCGCTGCTGTGGTCGAAGAAGTAGCCGACGAAGTGCAGCGGCGACGAGCTGGAGCTGTCGGCCAGGGCGGTCACGGCTGGCGCTCCGGCTGACGGGCCTCGATCAGCGCGAGGACCTCCCGCGCGGTCACCGTGCCGACGAGCGCGCCGCCGTCGTCGACCACGACGCCACGGCCGGACGGCGAGGACAGGCAGGCGTCCAGCGCGCCCCGCAGGGTGCCGCCCTGCGTGGCCAGGGTCCCGCCGCGGTAGAGCAGCTCGTCGATGACGGTGCTGCCGGCCGGGAAGCTCGCCCCCAGGTCGAGCCAGCCCTGCGGGGCCCCGGCACCGTCGACGGCCAGCAGCCAGTCGTCGGTGTCGCTGCCGGCCGGGATCGGCGCCCCGAGGGCGACGGTCGGCTCGCCGTGCGTCGACAGGGTGCCCGCGGTCGCGAAGCCGAGCGCGCGGTAGCCGCGGTCGCGGCCGACGAAGCCGGCGACGAACGCGTCGACCGGGCGGCTGAGGAGCTCGGCCGGCGTGGCGAGCTGCGCCAGGTGGCCGCCGACCCGCAGCACCGCGACCTGGTCGCCGAGCTTGATGGCCTCGTCGATGTCGTGCGTGACGAACACGATCGTCTTGCCGAGCTCCTGCTGCAGGCGCAGGAACTCGTCCTGCAGCTGATCGCGCACGACCGGGTCGACCGCGCTGAACGGCTCGTCCATCAGCATCACCGGCGGGTCGGCGGCCAGCGCGCGGGCGACGCCGACGCGCTGCTGCTGCCCGCCGGACAGCTGGGCCGGGTAGCGCTTGGCGAAGTGCGCCGGCAGCCCGACGCGCTCGAGGAGCTCGAGCGCCGTCCTGCGGGCCTCCTTCTTGTCCGTCCCGAGCAGGTACGGCACGGTCGCGATGTTGTCCACGATCGTCCGGTGCGGGAACAGCCCGGCGTGCTGGATGACGTAGCCGATCCGGCGCCGCAGCTCGTGCGTCGCCATCGAGGCGGTGTCGCTGTCGTCCAGCCAGATCGTGCCGGAGGTCGGCTCGATCATCCGGTTGATCATCCGCAGGCTCGTGGTCTTCCCACAGCCGGACGGGCCGACCAGGACGGTGATCTGCCCCGAGGCCGCGACCAGCTCCAGGGCGTCGACGGCGACCGTGCCGTCCGGGTAGCGCTTGGTTACCGCGTCAAACCGGATCACGTGCCGGTCTCCTGTCCTGTGGTGTCGGCCGGCGGAGCCGAGCCCAGTTGCCTGCTCAAGGTGCGTGCTTCGCCGGCGAGGATCGCACCGTAGCGATGCAAAGTCGGATTGTCGATCCGATAACTGGGTCCGAGGAGGCTCATCGCCGCCGCGACCCCGCCCGGTCGCAGGATCGGCGCGACGATCGCGGTGACGTCCGGCTCGAGGCGATCGCGCTCGGCGACGTAGCCGGTCGCCGGCACGTCGCCGGCCAGCGCCTTCCCGACCGCGAGGTTCGCCGTCGGGAAGGACCGGCCGACCCAGCTGGTGTGGCGCACCGCGTGGGTCCCCTCGACCATGGCGATGTAGATCGCGGTGTCGTCCGGCCCGGCGATGCTCAGGTACGCCGACTCGCCGGTGGCGCCGACCAGCCGGTGCAGCGCCGTCTCGGCGATCCGGACGAGGCTCTGGCGGCCGAGCGCGAGCGCGCCGAGCTGGATCAGCCGGGATCCGGCCCGGAAGTTGCCCGCGTCGTCGCGGGTCACGAAGCCGGAGCCCTCCAGCGTCCGCAGGAGCCGCAGCGCCGTGCTCGGTGGCAGCCGGGCCCGGCGTGCGCACTCGGACAGCCCGATCGAGTCCTCGGCGCAGACCTCGGCGAGCAGCGCCAGGGCCCGGTCGACGGTGCGGGTGGTTCCCGCGGTGGCCGTCGCCGTCATGGCTGGGTCCTACCCGCCTTCCATGGTGTAGAAACGTCTTGCCATGGAGCGGGATCCTTCCACGCTCCGGGCCAACGCGCAATACGCCGTCCACGCACTCGTCCACCACCCTGGAGCACCGTTGATCGTCATCGATGGGTTGAGCCTGACCGTCGCCGACATCGCGCGGGTGGGCGCCGAGGGCGCCACGGGACCGCAGGGGCTCCAGATCGCCGAGTCGGCGCGCGCCGCGGCCGCAGGATCCAGCGCGTTCGCCCATCGCACCGCGCTGGAGCGCCCCATCTACGGCCGCTCGACCGGCGTGGGCGCCAACCGCAACATCCCGTTGGTCGCCGGCGACTCGGGCCACACGGCGGCGGCGCTGCTGCGCAGCCACGCCACGTCGGCCGGGCCGCTCCGCTCGCCCCGGCGGGTCCGGGCCATGCTGCTGGTGCGCCTCAACCAGCTCGCGGCGGGTGGCAGCGGCGCCGATCCGGCGCTGCTCGACGCCGTGGTGGGGCTGCTGGAGTCCGGTGCGCTGCCGCCGGTGCGAGAGCACGGCAGCATCGGCACGGGAGACCTCTCCGCGCTGGCGGTGACCGCGCTGACGCTGCAGGGCGAGCTGCCGGTCGGATCGACGCCGCGCTTCCGGTTCCAGATCTCCGACGCGCTGCCGTTCATCAGCAGCAACGCCGCGGCGATCGCCGACGCCGCCCTGGCGCTGGCCGAGCTGCAGCGGCTCGCCGACGCGGCGCTCGTCGTGGCGGCGCTGACGTTCGTCGGGGTCGACGGCAACGGCGAGGCGTTCTCCGAGGCCGTGGAGCACGTGACGCCGTTCCCCGGGGCGCAGCGCGTCTGCGCGGCGTTCCGGTCGCTGGTGGACGGGCACGCGCAACCGACCCGGATCCAGGATCCGTTCGGCCTGCGCGTGCTGCCGCAGGTCCACGGGGTGTTCTTCGACGGCCTCACCGCCCTGGAGCGGGTGATCGTGCTGATGGCCAACGCGCCGTCCGAGAACCCGGTGCTGTCGCCGGAGATCGGGATGGCGCACCACGGCGGCTTCCACGCCGCCTACCTCGCCCAGGCGCTCGACGCGGTGGCGCTGGCCGCCGCGCAGTCGGCCCAGCTGTCCCTCGCCCGGCTGAAGATGCTCACCGAGCCCGCGCTGACCGGCCTGCCGGCGTTCCTCGGCGACGGCACGCCGGGGGCGTCCGGGATCATGATCGTCGAGTACGTCACGGCCTCCGCGGTGGCCGGACTCCTCGCGACCCCCGCGAGCCTGCAGAGCGTGACGCTGTCGCGCGGGGTCGAGGAGGACGCGAGCTTCGCGTCGCTCGCGGCGGTGAAGGTCCTGCAGGCGGTCGGGCTCTACCGGACGGCGCTGGCCGGGGAGCTGGTGGCCGCGGTGCGCGCGATCCGGCTGAAGGGCGGGAGGCTCCCCGAGGCGCTGACCGGGGTGGGGAGGGCGGCGGACGTCCTGGACCCCGAGATGGAGGATCGCGACCTGACGGCCGACATCGCCTCCGCGGAGCTCCTGCTCGACGACCTCGTTCCGCTCCCGTCGGCGGGCGGCCGCGGCCCGTCGGCGTAGAGGTGCTCCGCCGGTCTTCGGGCGACCCTCGGCCTGCGTCGCGGACGAGGGCGCGTCAGCGGCCGGTCGACCCGAAGCCGCCGGCGCCGCGCGCCGTCTCGTCGAGGGCGTCGGTCTCCTGGACCTCCGGCAGCGAGACGGGGACGATCAGCAGCTGCGCGATGCGCTCGCCGGGAGCGGCCTCGAACGTCGCCTCGCGGTCGGTGTTCAGCAGCAGGACCTCGAGCTCGCCCCGGTACCCGGCGTCGACGATGCCCGGGGTGTTGACCATCGTCAGGCCGTGGCGGGCGGCGAGGCCCGACCGCGGCGTCACGAACCCGGCGAATCCCTCGGGGATGGCGACGGCCAGGCCCGTCGGGACGCTCGTGCGCTGCCCCGGGCCGAGGCGGACCGCCTCCACGCAGCAGAGGTCCAGGCCCGCGTCGCCCGGGTGCTGGCGCACGGGCAGGACGGCGTCCGGCCGCAGGCGGCGGACGGCGAGCGGGGGCACGGTGGGAGGCGTGAACACGCCGCGCAGGATCGCAGAGGCCTCGGGTGACCAGCCGGCGGCGGGTCCGCGGTCGGCGGCGGGGCGGACCCCGGCGGGGCGGCGCGAGGTCGGCGGGGTCGGCGGGGTCTCGCCCGGCCGGGGCTCAGGCGCGGACGCCGTGCCCCGCGTCGCGCAGCGCGACGACGGCCGCGTCCAGGTCGTGGGCGCGGACCAGGACGTAGTCGGTGTCGAACGTCGAGAGCGCGAAGATCGGGATGCCGGCGACCGCCAGGGGCGCGGTCAGGCGCGTGAGGATGCCGACGAGCGCGAAGTCGAGCGGGCCGGCGACCCGCAGTGCGCGCCAGGGACCCTCGTGCCGGACGTCCGTCGGGACCTCCGCCGCCGGGCAGACGATCGACAGCTCGTCGGCGGTGCGGACGATCGCCGTCAGGGGGCTCGACGTCCGCGGCAGCCACGCCGGGATCGGCGCGTCGTGGTTGAGCCGGCAGACCTGCAGGTGCACCGCCAGCACGTCCAGGAGCAGGGCGCGGCCGGAGCCGTCGACCGGTGCCGGGTCCGCAGGGACGCCGTCCGAGGTCGGGGACGGGCCGCCGGCGGTGGTCGCCGCCGCGTCGTCCGTGGACGGGGCGGCGGGGTCGCTCACCGGTCGCCGTCGGTCGACGGGGCGAGCGGCTGCAGGCGGAAGCGGTCGTACTTGCCGGCGAGGGCGCGCGGCACCCGGGCGCGGACGAGGACGCCGTCCGCGCGGTGCTCCTGCTCGAGGTCCCCGGCGAGCTTGTGCAGCTCGTTGAGCAGCTGCCCCTCGGCGTACGGGAGCAGCAGCTCGATGGGCTGGAGCGTGGCCTCGAACTCGTCCTCGATCCGGCCGGCGAGCGTCCCGATGCCCTCCCCCGCGCCGGCGGCGATCTGGACGGCGTCGGGGAACCGCGCCCACAGCTCGTCGCGGCGGTCCTGGTCGATCAGGTCGATCTTGTTGAGGACCAGCACGTGGACGTTGTCCGTCGCGCCGATGTCCTTCAGGACGTCGTTCACGGCGACCATGACCGCGGCCATCTGGTCGTCGGGCGCGCTGGCGTCGACGACGTGCAGGACGAGGTCCGCGATGACGGTCTCCTCGAGCGTGGCGCCGAAGGCCTCGACGAGGTGGTGGGGCAGCTTGCGGATGAACCCGACGGTGTCGGTCATCAGGTAGGTGCGGCCGTTCCAGCGCAGCTCGCGCGTCGTCGGATCCAGCGTGTGGAAGAGGCGGTCCTGCACGCCGACGGTGGCGCCGGTCAGCGCGTTCAGGACGGTCGACTTGCCGGCGTTGGTGTAGCCGGCCAGCGCGACGTTCGGGATGTGCGACGACCGCGCGCGCTCGGCGCGCATGACGCGGCGGGTGCCCTTCACGTCCTCCAGGCGGCGGCGCAGCTTGGTGATGCGGTCGCGCGCCAGGCGGCGGTCGGTCTCGATCTGCGTCTCGCCCGGTCCGCGGGTGCCGACGCCGCCGACGCCGAGGCGGTCGAGGTGGGTCCACAGACCCCGCATGCGGGCGAGGTTGTACTGCAGCTGCGCCAGCTCGACCTGCAGCTTGCCCTCGGACGAGTTGGCGTGGACGGCGAAGATGTCGAGGATCAGCGCGGTGCGGTCGAGCACCGGCATCTCGAGCGCGCCCTCGATGTTGCGCTCCTGCCGCGGCGACAGCTCGTCGTCGGTGACGACCATCGTCGCCCCGACCTCGCCGCAGAGCTTCTTCAGCTCCTGGAGCTTGCCCTCGCCGACGTACGTGTTCGGGTGCGGCTGGTCCAGGTGCTGGACGAGCTGCTCGACGACCTCGACCCCGGCGGTGCGCAGGAGCTCCCGCAGCTCGCTCAGGTCGTCGCCGGTCTCGAGGACGCCGACGATCACCGCGCGCTGCTCCGCGGCCTTGCGCTGCTGGTCGAAATCCGTCGCGTGGGTGGTCTCGAAGCCCCCCACGGAGTACTGAGGCTGGTCGTCGTCGCTGATAGGCACTGCCACCCATGGTACGCCCCGTGGGTAGGCCGTCCGAAACGATCGCGTCGCGCCCCCGCCGGGCGGCGGCGGTTCGATCCTGAGGCGGTGGCGCGCCGGTATCGTCGCGGCGTGTCCCCGCGCCTGTCCGACCGCCTCGCCGACCTGACGCTGCAGCTCGTCGACTGCCCGTCGGAGTCGCGCCACGAGGAGCCCGCGATCGCTCTGGCCCAGGCCCTGCTGTTCGAGGCCGGGGTGCCGACGATCGACGCGCACGACACCTGCCTGCTGGCCGGCACGACGACCAAGGGCGACCGCCCCCTGATCCTGTTGGCGGGCCACCTCGACACCGTCCCGGAGCAGGGCAACCGGCCCGGCCGGATCGAGGACGGCGTCGTCCACGGGCTCGGGACCTGCGACATGAAGGGCGCGTGCGCGGTGATGCTCGAGCTGCTGCGCGACGGCGTCCACCGGGAGCCCGACCGGGCCTGCGACCTCGGGGTCGTGCTGTTCGGCCGCGAGGAGCTGCCGTTCGTCGACACGACGCTCACCCCGCTGCTGGCCCGCCGGCCGGAGCTGCGCGAGGCGGACCTCGCCGTGGTGATGGAGCCGACGGCGGGCACCGTGCAGGGCGGCTGCCTGGGCAACCTCAACGCCACGTGGACGTTCCACGGCGAGGCCGCGCACAGCGCGCGCCCGTGGCTGGGCCACAACGCGATCCACCGCGCGGCGGACGGCATCGCGCGGCTCGCCCACGTCCCGATCTCCAAGCACGAGTTCAGCGGCCTGGAGTACGCGGAGTGCGTCTCCGTCACCCGGGTCGCCGGCGGCGTGGCCGACAACGTGATCCCCGACCGCGTCGACGCCCACGTCAACTACCGCTACCCGCCGGGCGTCGCGCCGGAGGCCGCCGAGGCCCAGCTGCGCGCGTGGTGCGACGTCCCCCACTCCACCCTGTCGATCGTCGGTCACGCCCCGTCCGGCGCCGTGGCGGTGGACGGGCCCCTGGCGGTCGAGCTGATCGCCCGCACCGGCGGCGAAGTCACGCCCAAGCAGGCGTGGACCCCGGTCGCGGAGTTCGGCCTGGCCGGCGTCCCGGCGCTGAACTTCGGCCCGGGCGACCCGCGCTTCGCCCACAAGCGCGACGAGCAGGTCTCGGTCGCCGCCCTGGCCGCGAGCTACGAGACGCTCGCGGCGCTGGTCCGCACCGGCGCGTAGCGTTCCGGCCGATGGCCGCTCCGTACTCGCGCAACCCGCTGCTGTCCCGGACGGGGACGTACCCGTTCCAGCGGCTGACGGAGGCCCGCGGCGTCGCGGCCCGGCTGGCGGAGCAGGACGCGGTCCAGGCAGCCGGCGGGGCCGGCGGGGCCGATGGGGCCGATGGGGCCGATGGGGCAGCCGCGTCGGTGGCGGCCGGCGTGGGCGGTCGCGTGGCGGCCGAAGGCGCGCGACGGCTGATCGACCTGGGGGCCGGCGAGCCGCGCGAGCCGACGCCGGACCTGATCCGCCGCACGATGGTCGCCGCGATCGAGGAGGAGACCGTCTCCTCCTACCCCCTCGCGGTCGGCCTGCCCGAGCTGCGCGCCGCGATCGCCGCGTGGGCGGGCCGGCGCTACGACGTGCGGCTGGACCCCGACCGCCACGTGCTGCCGACGCTCGGCTCCAAGGAGCTGGTCTTCACCCTGGCGATGGTCCTGGTGGACGTCGCCGGCGGCCGCGACCTGGTCGGCGTCCCGCAGCCGGCCTACCCGGTATACGAGCGCGGCGCGCGCTTCGCGGGCGCGGACGTCCTGGAGCTGCCGCTGCGAGCGGAGACGGGCTTCCTCCCCGAGCTGGACGCGATCACGCCGGAGCAGTGGTCGCGCCTGGCCCTGCTGTGGGTGAACTACCCCAACAACCCGACTGCGGCCGTCGCCTCGCGCGAGTGGTACCGGGCTGCGGCGTCGCTCTGCCGCGAGCACGGCGTCGTCCTGGCCAGCGACGAGGCCTACAGCGAGCTGTGGTTCACGGGCGACGCCCCCGACTCGGCCCTGCAGGTCGCGGCGGACGGCGACGGCCTGGAGGGCGTCCTCGTCGTCAACACCCTCTCCAAGCGCTCCTCGATGCCCGGCTACCGCTCGGGCTTCGTCGCCGGAGACGCGACCCTGATCGCGGCCCTGAAGGCCTTCCGCCCGAGCGTCGGCGTCGCACCGCAGCGCTTCGTCCAGCGCGCCGCGATCGCCGCCTGGGAGGACGAGGCCCACGTCGACGAGGTCCGCGCCCGCTACCGCGACAAGCTCACCCTCCTCCAACCGGGCCTCGACGCCCTGGGCCTCGTCGATGCCGGCGGCCCGGCCTCCTTCTTCCGCTGGCTCGCCCTCCCCGCGGACTGGTCCGCCGCCCCCTGGGCCGTCCGCGCCCTGGCGGACCCGGCGACGGCCGACCTGATCGCGATCCTCACCGACACCGACACCGACACCGACACCGACACCGACAGCGGCGACGGCACCGACAGCGGCGACGGCACCGACAGCGGCAACGGCACCGACAGCGGCAACGGCACCGACAGCGGCAACGGCAACGGCGGTACGGCGGCCGCAGGGCCGGGGAGCGCGGCGTTCGCTGCGGCCCTCCTCCGGCACGGCATCGTCGTGGCTCCCGGCGCCTTCTTCGGCCCCGCGGGCGAGGGTTACGTCCGCGTCGCCCTCGTCCCCACCGCCGAGGACTGCGCGACGGCCGCCGGGCGGCTGCTCGCCCTGACCCAGGCCTGACGATCGATCCCTGCGCGACGGCCGCCGGGCGGCTGCTCGCCCTGACCCAGGACTCCTCCGCGGGCTCCCGGTTCGTCTGCGCGACGATCGACGGCCGCGTCGTCGCAAGCCGCCCGCGCAGGGCCGGGACGCCGCGTCGTCGCACTGGGCCGTGCGGCACGCCACCTCGATGGTGTGACGATCGTGCGCCCGTCCGGTGCCGACACCGTTGCGCAGCCCGATCACGCCCTCCCCGACGGGCTATCTCGCTGGTGCATGGATCCAGTCACTGACGGAATAGCGCCTCGGGGTGCGTGGGGTTCGGACGGGGACGCCTTCACGGCCCTGCTCCTCGACGACGCGCGGCAGGCCCGTGCTGAGCTCGTCGACCTGCCGCCGTATGCCGTGAGACGCGCTCCCCGCGTGAACGGCGACGAGGCACTCCGGCCCGTTCAGGAGGACGAGTACGAGGAGCTGGACGAGGACCCATCCGCGTGGGATCCGACGTCGGCGGCGGGCCGGCGGCCGGCGGCCGATCCGCCCGCGCTTCGGCCGGCCGGGCCGTCGAAGGGCGCTGGGATCGTCCGCGCAGCGCTCGGCAGGGCGGTGAAGCGACGTCGCTGGGTGCTCCACGAGTCTCAGGACGCCTACGCCCGGCGGACGGGACGCAGCCAGGGGGTGCTCTCCCGGATCGAGCGGGGACGCAAGGACCTGTCGGTCCGAGACCTGATCGCCATCGCCCAGGAGACCGGGCGCACGGTCCGGCTGCAGGTCGTCCCGGATGGCGCGGTCGTCGACGTGTCGCGCGAGGTCGCAACGAGCGCCCGCCTCGGGACCGACGGATCGGTGCGGGTCGCCCTGGGACCCGAGCCCGAGACCGCGCCCTGGCGCGGCTTCGGTCCGCCGCCTGCTCCTCCTACCGGTGCCCGCCCCGGCCCCCGAGCGGTCTCGCCCGCCGGGCGGTGGCCCGGACCTTTCTCGTAGGCTCCGCCGCGTGAGCGATACGCAGCAGCAGGGTGGGGCCTTCGGACTGGGCCTGGCGACGATCTCCGAGGCCGACGGGAAGACGCTCGACGTGTTCTTCCCGAGCCCGGTGCTCGGGCTCGACGCCGACGCGATCGCCGCGACGGGGCACGACGGGTCCACCGGCACCAGCGAGGTCTCCTTCGCCCGCGCGACGACGTCCGGCGGCGGCGCGATCGCCGCGTCGATCGGCAGCGACGCCGCGCGCGGCGTCCGCATCGTGGCCGTCGCGACCGTGATCGAGGACCTGTCCGCGGCGCCCGTCGACGCGCACGACGTCTACCTGCGCCTGCACCTGCTGTCGCACCGGCTGGTCCAGCCGCACGGGCTGTCGCTCGACGGGCAGTTCGGCCTGCTGAGCAACGTCGTGTGGACGACCCAGGGGCCGTGCGCGGTCGAGGGCTTCGAGCAGACGCGCCTGCGCCTGCGGGCCGAAGGCCGGCCGGTGTCCGTCACCTCGATCGACAAGTTCCCCCGCATGACCGATTACGTCGTGCCCGGCGGCGTCCGCATCGGCGACGCGGACCGCGTCCGGCTCGGCGCCCACCTGGCCGAGGGCACGACGGTGATGCACGAGGGCTTCGTGAACTTCAACGCCGGGACGCTCGGGGCGTCCATGGTCGAGGGGCGGATCTCCGCCGGCGTCGTCGTCGGCGACGGCACCGACGTCGGCGGCGGCGCGTCGATCATGGGCACGCTGTCGGGCGGCGGCACCGAGGTCATCTCGCTCGGCGAGGGCTGCCTGCTGGGCGCCAACGCCGGCGTCGGCATCTCGCTCGGCGACGGCTGCGTCGTCGAGGCCGGCCTGTACGTCACCGGCGGCACGGTGGTCGCCCTGCCCGACGGCTCGACGGTCAAGGCCCGCGAGCTCTCCGGCAAGGACGGCCTGCTCTTCCGCCGCGACAGCCAGTCGGGAGCCGTCGTCGCGATCGAGCGGACCGGCTCCTGGGGCAGCCTCAACGCCCAGCTGCACGCCAACGACTGACCGTCGCGCCACGCGCCGCGCACCGGGCCGGCATCGTCGCACCGGGCCGGCATCGTCGGGCGCCGTCACACGTCGGCGCCCCGCGAGCGGGCCGCAGCCGTCCCAAGCGGCCGGCAGCGACCTGCTCGCGGGACGCCGCCCGCGGTCGGTCCAGGTCTTGGAGGGCGGCGACGAGCTCGCCCGCGGTCAGTCCAGGTCCTGGAGGGCGGCGACGAGCTCGCCCGCGGTCAGTCCAGGTCCTGGAGGGCGGCGACGAGCTCGTCGGACGCCTCGGCCGCGTAGACCGGGACGGCCCAGCCGGTGAGGTCGACGTGGAGGTCGTCGGCGACGTCGACGGTCAGCTCGCCGCCGTCGAGGCGGACGACGACCGACTCGTGCTCCGCGTCGCCGGCGCCGCTGCCGCCGCCGTCGAGCACGTAGACGACCGCGGCGCCCGAGGCCCCGGTGCCGGACGACATCGTCTCCCCGACGCCGCGCTCGAAGATCCGGGCGCGGATCACACCGGGCTCCAGCTCGCAGAACCAGGAGACGTTCGTGCGCTGCGGGAACAGCGGGTGGTGCTCGATCGCCGGCCCGATCGCCGGCAGGTCGAGGGCGTCGAGCGCGGCTTCGTCCGCGACGCGGATCGCGCACTGCGGGTTGCCGATCTTCACGTGCTGGTAGGTCCAGCGCAGCGGCGGGCCGTCCGCGCCCGACGGGTGCAGCGACTCGGCGCTGTCGAGGGTGCCGCGGCCGTCCTCGGGGCCCGTGTGGTCGTCGCTGCGCGTGCGCGCGCGGCCCATATCGACCCGGCAGGTCGTGTCGGACAGGATCGTCGGGCGGATCTCGCCGGCGACGGTCGTGATCGAGAACTGCGTCCGGTCCGTCCAGCCGCGGCGGAACAGGTACATGATCGCCTCGCGGGCGCCGTTGCCGGACAGCTCGGCCTCGGACCCGTCCGGGTTGAAGATCCGCAGCGCGGCGACGGTGCCGGGCTCGGTCGGCGGCGAGAGCTCCAGCACGCCGTCCGCGCCCGGTCCCAGGTGCGGGTCGCAGAGCAGCCGGGCGCGCGCGGCGGTCAGCGGCGCCGGCAGCAGGTCGCGCTCCACCACGAGGTAGTCGTTGCCGAGGGCCTGCCACTTCTCGAACCGCATCGCGCGGAGTCTAGGGACGCGACGTCCCGTGTCCTCCGGCGGGTCGGGCATCGGGTCCGGCGTGCTGCGGACGGACGTGGTGCGACGGCGCTCGCCGCCCCGGCGGCGGTCAGTCCGCGAGCACGGGCGCGACGATCCGCGCCGCCACCTCGTCGGGGTCCGGGACGCCCGTCAGGTCGACGACCTCCACGCCCGGCAGCTTGCGCATCCACGTCAGCTGCCGCTTGACGTAGCGGCGGGTGTCGCGCCGCATGCGGTCCTCGTCGCCGGCGAGCAGGGGCTCGAAGCCGTGCGCCTTGCGGGCCGTCGCCGACGCGCCCGCCGCGGCGGCGGTCCGGACCTCGTCCGCGGCCCCGGCGGCGAGCATCGCGTCGATGCGCAGGTCGATCCGGGCGCGGATCTCGTCGCGGTCGCGGACGAGGCCCACGAGGCGCGTCGGGTGACGCGTCTCGTCCGTCCACAGCGCGTTGGGGCCCTCGGGCTGCCGGAGCTCGCCGATCGCGTGGAGCTCGAGCGTGCGCACCAGGCGCGAGCGATCCTGCGGGGCGATGCCGGCGGCCGCCCACGGCGCGACCGTGGCCAGGCGGGCGTGTAGGGCCTCGGGGCCGTCGCGCCGGAGCTCCTCCTCCAGGCCCTCGCGGACCTCGGGCGGCGCCGGTGGTCGCAGCTGCAGGTCGGTCAGCGCGGCCCGCAGGTAGAGCCCTGTGCCGCCGACCACGACCGGCGTCCGGCCCGCAGCGAGCGCTGCGTCGACCTCGGCGTGCGCGAGCGCGGCGAAGCGGCCCGCGGAGCACGTCTCGGTCACCGGGATCACGCCGACGAGGCGGTGCTCGAGGTCGTCCTGGTCCAGCGCGTCCCGGGCGCCCGTGAGCGTCTCGATCCCGCGGTAGACCTGCATCGCGTCGGCCGAGATCGCGATCGGGTCGCGTCCCGCGGAGCGCAGCGCCCGGCCGACCGCCAGCGCGATCGACGTCTTGCCGACCGCCGTCGGACCGAACAGCGCGATGACGGAGGGGCGGCCCACGGCCGTGAGTATGGTGGCTCGATGCCCGTCGTCGTCGGAACCGGCTTCTCCCCCGCGCCCGCCGCCGGCGCGGCGGCGGCCGACGCCGCCCACGACGCCCTCGTCGGACTGGACGGCGCGCCGTGCGACGTCGCGATCGTCTTCGTCGCCGGCGACCTGGTCACCGACACCTCCGAGGCGCTGCGGGTCGTGGGCGAGGTCCTCGACCCCGGGGACGTCATCGGCACGACCGCCGGCGGGTTGGTGTCCGGCGGCCAGGAGCACGAGCAGGGCGACGGCGTCGCCGTGTGGGCGATCAGCCTCGGCGACGATGCCCGCGCCGAGGTCTTCGAGCTCCACGCCACGGAGGTCGACGAGGGCATCGCGTTGAGCGGCCTGCCGGCCGTGGAGATCGGCGTGACGTCCGCCGTCGTGCTGCTCGCCGACGCGTCCCGGCTGCCGCTCGAGGCCACGCTCCAGGCCTTCGAGGAGCACCTGCCCGGCGTGCCGATCATCGGCGGCGTGCCGTCACTCGTCCCGCCGGACGGGCGGCCGCTGCTGCGCGGCTCCGGCCCCAGCACCGCCGCGGCGGTCGGCATCCGCTTCGAGGGCGTCGAGGTCCTGCCCCTGGTCTCTCAGGGCGCGCGGCCGATCGGTCCCGAGCTGACCGTCACCGCCGGCGAGGGCGCCGTGATCCAGGAGCTCGCCGGCCGGCCCGCGATCGACGTGCTGCGCGACACGGTCGAGTCGCTCAGCGACGAGGAGCGCGAGGGGATCGGGCACGGCCTGCTGCTCGGCCTCGTCGTCCAGCCCGGGCAGCCGGAGTACGGCACCGGCGACTTCATCGTCCGCGGCCTGGCCGGCGCGGATCCGGAGACCGGCGCCGTCGTCGTCGGCGCCCCGGTGTCCGTCGGCCAGGTCGCCCGGCTGCACGTCCGCGACCCCGCCACCGCGACCCGCGACCTGGAGGACGCGCTCGCGTTGCGCCGCGCGGCGTCCGCCGGCGGCACGATCGCCGGCGCGCTGGCGTTCACCTGCAACGGCCGCGGACGCGAGATGTTCGGCCACGACCACCACGACGCCGACGCGATCCAGCGCGAGATCGGCCCGCTCCCCCTGATCGGGATGATCTCCGCCGGCGAGATCGGCCCGGTCGGCGGCCGCCCGTTCGTGCACGGCTTCACGGCGACGGTCGCGGTCTTCCTCGCCTGAGCCCACGGCCGCGCTCCGGTCGGCACGCCCCGCGGGCGGTTCGCCGCGAGGTCCCCGGCGCCGCACGAGCCCATCGCCTAGGGTCCGCCCATGAACCTCCACGGCACGACGGTCCTGCTGACGGGCGCGACGGGCGGGCTGGGCGCGGCGATCGCGCGGGCCCTGCACGCCGAGGGCGCCTCCCTCGTCCTCACCGGCCGGCGCAGCGCCGTCCTGGAGCCCCTGGCGGCCGAGCTGGGCGCCGTCGCGGTGTCGGCCGACCTGTCGGTCGCCGCGGACGTCCAGCGGCTCGCCGACGACCACGGCACCGTCGACGTCGTCGTCCACAACGCCGCGCTGCCCGCGAGCGGCCCGCTCGACGACTACGCGCTCGAGGACCTCGACCGCGCGCTCCAGGTCAACCTGCGGGCCCCGATCGTCCTGACGCGCCTGCTGCTGCCGGCGATGAAGGCACGCCGCAGCGGCCACCACGTGTTCGTCAGCTCGATGTCGGCCAAGGTGCCGACCGCCGACGCCAGCCTCTACGCGGCGACGAAGCTCGGACTGCGCGGGTTCGCGCAGGGCCTGCGGCCCGAGCTGCGGCCGTTCGGCGTCGGCGTCAGCGCGGTCTTCCCGGGCTTCATCCGCGACGCGGGGATGTTCGCCGACACCGGCGTGACCCTCCCGCCCGGCGTCGGCACGAACACGCCCGAGCAGGTCGCCGCGGCGGTCGTCCGCGCGATCGTGCGCGACCGCGGCGAGATCGACGTCGCCCCCGTCGGTGTGAAGGCCTCGGGCGTCCTCAACGGCCTCTTCCCCGGCCTGCCCGGCCGGATCGCCGCGAAGATCGACGGCGGACGCACCGGCTCGCAGATGGCCGAGGCCCAGCGCGTCAAGCGCTAGGACAGCGCCGACAGCAGCGACATCTCGCCCGAGAGCGTCTGCGACGTCGCGGCGGTGATCTCGACCGGGACCGTCGTGCCGGGCTCGCCGAAGCCCGTGAAGTTGACGACCTTGTTGTGGCTCGTGCGGCCGCGCAGGCGCTCGGGGTCGTTGCGCGACGGGCCTTCGATCAGGACGTCGAGGGTGCGCCCGACGAAGCGCTGGGTGCGCTCCTTCGACCGGCGCTGGACGAGCTCCACGAGGCGCTCCATCCGCTCGACCTTGACCGGGTGCGGCACGAGACCTTCGGTGAACTCCGCGGCCTCGGTGCCGCGCCGCGCGGAGAACACGAACGTGAAGGCCCCGTCGAAGCCGACCTGGTCGACGACGTCGAGCGTGTCCTGGAAGTCCTGCTCGGTCTCGCCCGGGAAGCCGACGATGATGTCGGTCGTCAGCGCGATGTCCGGGCACTCCTCGCGGATCATCGCGACGCGGTCGAGGAAGCGCTGCTGGTCGTAGGTCCGGCGCATCCGCTTGAGGATCGCCGTCGACCCCGACTGCAGCGGCAGGTGGATGTGCTGGCAGACCTCGGGCAGCGCGGCGTGCACGGCGACGACGTCCTCGCGGATGTCCTTCGGGTGCGGCGAGGTGTAGCGGACCCGCTCGATGCCGGGGATCGCCGAGACGGCGGTCAGGAGCTCGGCGAACGTCCGCGGGCGCGGGCGCAGCGTCGGCGCCTGGCTGCCGTCGGCGAGCGGGACGAGCGCGTCGTCGAGCGCGGCGATCCGCCCGGTCGGCCGCTTGGCGGCGGCGTGGAACGGGGCGAGCGCGGCCGGCAGCGGCTCGGTGGTGCGCAGGTCGCGGCCGTAGGCGTTGACGTTCTGGCCGAGGAGGGTGACCTCGCGGACGCCGTCGGCGGCGAGGCGCTCGACCTCCTCCACGAGCTGCTCGAACGGCCGGGACGACTCGCGGCCACGGGTCGACGGCACGATGCAGTACGCGCACTTGAGGTTGCAGCCGACCGCGATCTGGACCCACGCCTGGAAGTCGCGGTCGCGCTTGGTCGGCAGGTGCGCCGGGAAGCCCTCGAACTCGAAGTAGCCCTGGGCGGTCAGGGAGTCCGACGTGAGGAACTCGGCGAGGCGGTTGATCTGGCCGGGGCCGAAGGCCACGTCGACGAACGGGAAGCGGCGGAAGACCTCGTCCTTGACCGACTGCGCCCAGCAGCCGCCGACGCCGATGACGACCTCGGGCCGCTCGCGCTTCATCCGCTTGGCGTGGCCGAGGTGCGCGACGAACCGGGAGTCCGCGGACTCGCGGATCGAGCAGGTGTTGAAGAGGATGAGGTCGGCCTCGTCGGCGACCGGCGCCTCGTCGTAGCCCAGCGACTCGAGCATGCCCTTCATGCGCTCGGAGTCGTGCTCGTTCATCTGGCACCCGAACGTCGTGACGTGGTACCGCTTCGTGGTCTCGAGGGTGCTCATACGCGCGACGGAGGGTACCGGGCGACGCGCCGACGGTCGACGGTCCGGGGCTCAGCCGGCCCGCTCGGCGCAGCGCTGCTCGTAGGTGCGGACCGCCGCGTACGCGGTCTCCAGCGGGTAGCCCTTCGTCGCGAGCATCCGGAGCGCCTTCTGGCGCCCGCGGTCGTCCTCCGGCGGCCGGCCGTCCAGCCGCTGCTGCAGCGTCTCCACCGCCAGCTCGGCCTCGTCGTCGCGGAGCGGGTCGTCGGCGACCGCCCGGTCGGCGATCTCGCGGTCGATCCCGGTGCGGCGCAGGCCCTGCGCGATCCGCAGGTGGCCCCAGCCCTCGAGCCGCCGCTTGTCCTCGACGAAGCGCGCGGCGTAGCGCTCGTCGTCGAGGTAGCGGAACTCGACGAGCTCGGCCAGGGCGCCGGCGATCGAGGCCTCGTCGACCGCGCGCTTCTCGAGGTGCGCGCGCACCTCCGAGACCGTGCGGTCGCGCTTGGTGAGGTGCTGGTACGAGAGCTTGAGCGCGTGCTGGAGGCGCTCCTCGGCCGTCAGCGGGCGCTCGGGCTCGGTGGGGGCATCGCCCTCCGGCGCGTCTCCCCCGCTCTTGCGGCGCCCGCGGCGACGCCGCCTGCCGCCGGACTCGCCGGTGCCCGGCACCGCCGACGCGTCCGGTCCGAAGAGCGTCCCCGGCTCGAGGCCCCCGATCGGTCCGCCACTTCTACTTCCGCAATCCCGACCGCATCACCGGCGACCGGCCTCCACAGCCCTACCTCGACCTTCAACGCATCCCAATCATCGAACGCGTCATC
>NZ_JBFAPC010000046.1:0-36035 GCF_040675535.1 Patulibacter sp. NPDC049589
CGGCGACTGGGACGGCATCCCGTACATGGCGATGGAGCTCATCGACGGGGTGACGCTCAAGGACGTCATCCGCGACCAGGCGCCGCTGGACCCGGTCAAGACGATCGACCAGATCAGCCAGGTCCTCGACGGCCTGCGCTACGCCCACAAGCGCGGGCTCGTCCACCGCGACATCAAGCCGCAGAACGTCCTCGTCGGCCCCGACGGCGACCTGAAGGTCGTCGACTTCGGCATCGCCCGCGCCGTCGACGACCTGCAGATGACGCAGACCGGCATGATCGTCGGCACCGCGCACTACCTCTCGCCCGAGCAGGCCTCCGGGCAGCCGATCACCCCTTCCGCGGACCTCTACGCCGTCGGGGTCGTGCTCTTCGAGATGCTCACGGGCCGGATGCCGTTCGACGGCGACCAGCCCGTCGCCATCGCGCTGAAGCACGTCAACGAGGAGCCGCCGGCGCTCTCGATCGTCAACCCCGAGGTGCCCGCCGACCTCGAGTACGTCGTCCTCAAGGCGATGTCGAAGCAGCCCGAGGACCGCTTCGAGGACGCCGAGGAGTTCATCGCCGCGCTGCAGGGCGTCCGGCACCGCATCGTCTCCGGCGCCCCGGTGCCGACGCAGCCGCAGCTCGCGAGCTCCGGCGGCGTCGCCCAGCAGCCGACCGGCGGCTGGCTCCAGCCGGCGGCCGGCATGGCCGTGCCCGCCGGGGTCTCCCCGGAGGACGCGCGCGAGAACGCGGAGGCCCGGCGTCGCCGGCGCTGGACGATCGCGATCGTCGGCGGGCTCGCCACGGTCGTCGTCCTCGCGCTCGTGGGCTACCTCGCCTTCGGGCGGATGGAGACCGTGCCCCGCGTCACGGGCGAGACGTACGAGGCCGCCCGCCAGAAGCTCGAGACGAGCGGCTTCAAGGTCGTCCAGGACCAGTCGCAGTCCAGCACCACGGTCGAGCGCAACCGCGTCATCGAGCAGTCTCCGGGACCCCGCCGCAAGGTCCGCCGCGGCACCGAGGTGCGGCTGGTGATCTCCAGCGGCCCGCGCAGCGCCACGGTGCCCTCGGTGGTCGGGCTGACGCTCGCGGACGCCAAGAAGAAGCTGCAGGACCTCGGCTTCACCAAGTTCCTCGATTCCAGGGTGGCCAACGACGCGGAGGCGGGCCTCGTCGTCGGGACGTCCCCTCCGGCGAACCAGTCCGTGGACACCCGCGAGCGGATCGTGATCCAGGTCTCCCAGGGACCGAGCCAGCCGACGACCACGACCACCCAGGTCGAGCAGGTCAAGGTCCCCAAGCTCGTCGGCCTGACCCGCGCGAAGGCCGAGGCCGCGCTGAAGGCCGTCGGCCTCACGGCCACGTTCTCCGAGCAGGAGAGCGACGAGCAGGCCGGCACCGTGGTCTCCTCGGACCCCGGGGTGAGCTCGACGGTCGACAAGGGCTCGGGCGTCAGCGTCGTGCTCGCGAAGGCGCCCGCCACCGACGGGAACGCGGCCGACATCACGGTTCCGAACCTCGAGGGCCGGTCGAAGGCCTACGCCCAGAACGCGCTGAAGAAGCTCGGCCTGAAGCCCGACGCGAAGACGCAGACGACGGCGACCGAGTCCGAGAACGGCACGGTCGTCGACCAGCAGCCGAACGGCGGCAAGGTCGCCAAGGGGTCCACCGTGACGATCACCATCGGGGTCTACGAGGCCCCGCCCACCACCACCGGGACCACCCCCGCGAATCCGGACCAGGACGGCGCGTCCGACGGCGCGGACTCCTCCGCGTCCCGCTCGTCGGCGGACAACACGAACGCGGCCCTGCGCGCCCGGACCGGGGGCGGCCGGTGAGCCTCGTCGCGGTCCTCGGCGGCGGCCGCTCGTCCGAGCACGACGTCTCGATCCGCTCCGCCGCCGCGGTCGCCGCGGGCCTGCGCTCCGCCGGGCACGAGGTCGTCGAGATCGAGCTCTCGCGCGGCGGCAGCTGGGCGACGAAGGACGGCGCGCCCGTGCCGCTGACCCCCGGCGGCGGGCTGCTGGGCGTCGACGTCGTCTTCCCCGTCCTGCACGGCCCGTTCGGCGAGGACGGCACGGTCCAGGGCCTGCTCGACCTGCTCGACGTGCCCTACGTCGGGTCGCCGGTCCTGGGATCGGCCGTCTGCATGGACAAGCTCGTCTTCAAGGACCTGATGCACGCGGCGGGGATCCCGCAGGTCGCCTACGAGGCCGTCCACGCCCGCGAGTGGCGCGCCGACCGCGAGGCCGTCCTGACCCGCGTCGCCGCGCTGGGGCTGCCCGCCTGGGTCAAGCCGTCGCGGATGGGCTCGTCGGTCGGCATCGCCCCGGCGCGCACGGTCGAGGAGCTCGCGCCGGCGATCGAGGCCGCGCTCCTCCACGACGCCCGCGTCATCGTCGAGGCGTCGGCCGCCGGCGTGGAGGCCGAGACGGCCGTCCTGGGGTCCGGCGACGACCCGAAGGTCTCCGAGATCGGCCAGATCGTGCTCACCAGCACCGATCCGGACGCCTGGTACGACTACGACGCGAAGTACACCCCTGGCGGCATGGAGCTGCGGGTCCCGGCGCCGATCAGCGCCACGGCCCGCGCCCGCGTGCAGGAGCTCGCGGCGGAGGCGTTCACGCTGTCCTGCTGCGACGGGCTGGCGCGCGCCGACTTCTTCGTCGACGGCGAGGACGTGCTGCTCAACGAGCTGAACACGCTCCCCGGGTTCACCGAGACGTCGGCGTACGGGAAGCTCTGGGAGGCCACCGGCGTCGCGTACGCGGAGCTCGTGTCGCGGCTCGTGGAGCTCGCCGTCGAGCGCCACGCGCGCGAGCGCACGCAGCAGTTCTGAGGGGAGGGTCCCGGACCCGGTCGCCCGGGTCAGCGCGCCTTCTGCAGCGTCATCGCGCCGATCGCGACCTTCGACGGGCCGCTGGTCACCGGCGGGAGCTTCGTGATCCACAGCAGGTAGTAGCGGTAGCGCACGCCCTTGGTGGCGAGCGGCACCGCGTCGTCGCCGGCCGTGGCGTTCGGGAGCTGGCCGACCTCGACCCAGGCGGAGTCGGCGCGATTCGCGGGCACCGCGCCGTCGGGCGCGGCCAGGACCGTGGCCGACCAGCCCGAGGAGGTGGTCGTCAGGTCGAGCTTCGTGGCCGCGACTGTGCGGCCGCCGGCGCCGACGTCGAGGTAGATCCCCACACCGGACTTGATCCCGAACGAGCCGTTCGCGTAGCCCTCGGTGTCCCAGGCGGTCGCTTTGTCGCCGTCGAGCACGCGGCCGGTCTTCTCCGCGTGCTCGTTGCCGTCGCCCGGGGACGGGTCGTAGTCGTGGGCGGCGTCGCCGTCGAGCGAGATCGTCTCCGACCCCTTGGCCACCGGCGTGCGCGGCGTCTGCGCGGTGCCGCGCTTGGTGTTGTCGCCGAGCAGCAGGAAGCCCGCGATCGCGAAGGCCGCGACGACGGCCAGCAGCAGCACGCCGAGGACGGTGCGCCGGCCGGGGCGCAGGTTCGCGCGGCTGCGCTGGGCCTGCGGCAGCGAGCGGAAGACGGCGGTGGCCTCGCCCGTGGTCTCGCCGCGGCGGCCGGCCTCGATCGTGAGGACGTCCTCCAGGTCGGCGACGAGCTCCTCGGTGTTCGGGTACCGCACGTCGAGCGACTTGGCGGTCGCGCGGTCGACGACGGCCGCCAGGGCGGTGCCGATCGACGGGCGCAGCTGCTGGACGTCCGGCAGCTCCTCCCGGACGTGCTTCATCGCGACGGCGACCTGGTTCTCGCCGTGGAACGGGATGTCCCCCACGAGCATCTCGTAGAGGACGATGCCCAGCGAGTAGACGTCGCTCTGCCCGTCGACGTCGTGGCCCATCGCCTGCTCGGGCGACACGTAGTCGGTGGTGCCCAGGACGCGACCGTCGGCGGTCAGGCCGTGCTCCTCGAGCGTCCGGGCGATGCCGAAGTCCGTGACCTTCGCCAGGCCCTCCTCGTTGATGAGGACGTTCTGCGGCTTGACGTCGCGGTGGACGATGTTGCGCTCGTGCGCGGCGCCGAGGGCGCGGGCGATCTCGATCGCGTAGGCGACCGCCTCGGTGACCGGCAGCCGGCCGGCGCGCTGGACGCGCTCCTTGAGCGTCTCGCCCTTGACGTGCTCGAAGACGATGAACGGCGTGTCGTCGTCCTCGCCGGCGTCGATCACCTGCACGATGTGCGGGTGGTTCAGGCGCGCGACGGCGCGGGCCTCGCGGCTGAAGCGCTCCAGCTGCTCGGAGTGCTCCGCGAGGTTGCGGTGCATGAGCTTGATCGCGACGGTCCGCTCGAGGACGGTGTCGAAGGCGCGATAGACCGTCGACATCCCTCCAGAGCCGATCTGGGCCTCGAGGCGGTAGCGATCCGCGAGCAGTGTGCCGACGTCGATGGTCACTCGTACGGGCCTATTGTGCGGGTCCGAGAGGGGTTCGTGTCCGGTCGTCCGGCCCGCGGAGCGCCGGCGGGACCGCCCGAAGGCGGGACGACGCGGTCGCGGGACCCCCGGCGGGCGCCGGCGGACGCGCGGGCGGCGGATCCGCGGAGGCGGGATCGGTCGGCCGGGGGGAGGTCCACGTCCCGGATCTTGCCCGTTCCGGCGGCCGGCCGCATCGCCCGGGCGCTCGTTCCCGGGACGCACGAGGCGTTGCAGGCGATCGCGGGGGCATCGGCGTCGCGGTTCTCCTCCCGTGAGGAGGAGAACCGCGACCTCGACGACGTCCCGACGCTCGCGGGACCCGTCACCACGTCCCGGTGTCGCGACCCGCAGGCGCGGGGAGACGCGTCGTCCGTCGCCGACGTAGGTTGGAGACGTCCCCGGCGTCCGATCCCCGTCCCGATGTCACAGGATCGGAGCGCCCGCGCACTACCCAGGTGATGGCGGAGCTCCCCCACAGCGCCCTGGCCCGCAGCCGGCGCGATCCCGAGGCCTTCTCCGCGTTCTACGCCGAGGAGGCGCCACGCATGGTCGTGTTCTTCGCCCGACGGGTCCTCGACCCCGAGGCCGCCCTGGACCTGACCGCCGAGACGTTCGCCGCGGCGTTCGTGTCCCGGCGGGGCTTCCGCGGCACCGACCAGCGCCAGGCCCGCGCCTGGGTCCGCACGATCGGCGAGCGGCAGCTGAACGCGTACCTGAAGCGCGGCTACGCGGAGCGGGCGATGCGCCGGCGGCTGGGGATCGAGCGGCCCCCGGCGACGAACGAGGAGCTGCAGCGGGTCGACGAGCTGGCCGCGCTGGCGGGCCTGCGGGCCGCGGTCGCCCGTGAGCTGGAGGACCTGCCTGCCGGCGAGCGCGACGCCGTGCGACTGCGCGTCGTCGACGAGCTGGAGTTCGACGAGGTCGCCCGGCGGCTGACCATCACCGAGGCCGCGGCGCGGCAGCGGGTGTCGCGGGCGCTCAGGCGGCTGGCAGAGCGGTTGCGGCGCCCCACCGACGAGGAGGCGATCGCGTGAGCGCCACCGTGCACGGTCCCGGAGGGGAGCCGGAGGAGCCGACGCTCGACGACTTCCCGTCGCTGGGGGCGTTCGGCGCGGTGCTCGCCACCGAGCGGACCGCCGCCCGGGCGCGGCGTCGGTCCCTGGCGGGCGCGGTCCCCCGGGGCGTGACGTTGGGGTCCGTCGGCGTGGCGGTCCTCGTCGTCACGGGGACCGCGGCCGCGGGCTTGACCGCCCTGACGGGCAGCCCGATTCCGGCGCCGCTGCGATCCGACGACACCGTCACCGTGTGGCCGACCGACGGGGCGTCGCAGCTCGCGACCGTCCGAGCGGCCGATCCGGAGGGCGGTCCGGCGTGGGGCGTCCGGATCGGGAAGGCCGACGGGGGCCTCGTCTGCGCCGGCGTCGGCCAGGTCCAGGGAGACGCACTCGGCATCGTGGGCCGTGACGGGCGCTTCCGGGCGCTCCCCGAGCAGCTCGGCGGCGGCTGCGTCTCCGCGCCGACACCCGGCCACCCGATCGTGGCGACGCGGGCGGTGGCCGGCGACCGTCGGGACCCCTACGGCGTCGCGCTCGACGGCACGACCGTCCTCTACGGGGTCGGGGGCGATCGGCTGCGGCGGGTCGTCGTGCGGACGCCGGACGGTCGCGCCCGTCCGCTGAAGGCCGACCGCGACGGCGTCTTCGTCCTGGCCCTCCGGGGCCTGCCGGAGCAGGCGCAGCCCGTCGTCGACCTGACGTGGGCCGGCGGGCAGCGCCGGCGGGTGGACCTGCGGCGGCTGTCGAACGTGCCGGATCCCGAGGGTGGCGCGCCCTGGACGGTGTCGGGGTCCGACCAGGTCATGACGACGGCCCGGCGCGGCGACCGGCGGTCGCCGTCCCGGCCGGCCCGTGTCGGCCCGGCCTGCTTCTCCGTCCTCTCGCGGGACGGTGGGTTCGCGCGGCTGTGCGGGAGCCGGCAGCGGGGGGCCTGGGTGATCCGGCCGGCCGGCACGCCCGTCCCCCGGGCGGACTCGTCCCGCTCGACCCGGCGGTGGGCGGGACCGTCGCGCACGGTCGTGGCCGTCCGCGCCGCTCCGGGAGCGGCGCCGGTCGTGACCGCGGCCGGGCGGGCCTGGCCCGTGCGCTGGGCGGGATCGTTCGGCGACGCCCATCGCTCCGTCCACCGCGACGTCGGCTGGGTCGCGGTCCTGCCCGCCCGGATCGCGCCCGACGGGGTCCGGGTGCGCGACGGAGGACGGTCGGTGCCGACGGCGCCGGCGACGCTCGGAGGAGGACGCTGATGCGGGTGCGGAACGTGGGGATCGCGGCGGCGGCGGGACTGGCGCTCGCGGCCGGGCTGGCGGTGGGCGGCGAGGCACAGGGTGGCGCCGCCGGCAGCGTGCGGGAGGAGCCGGTGGCTTCGGACCTGCGCGTCGACGCGCGGCCGCTGCACGGGCTCACCGTCGCCGACGCTCGTCGCCCCAGCGGTCCCCGGGGCGACGGGATGCGCGTCGCGCTGCTGAAGGTCCGCGCGGTGCCGGGGACGGTGCGACGGGTCCAGACGGTGTCCGGGGGCGACGGGCGCCTGTCGTGGGCCGTGCGGTCGTTCGAGCGGCCGCGGGTGACGGGCGGGATCGCCCGTGACGTTCGGATCGATCCGAGCCGCCCCGGGATCCGGTGCGCTCAGCTCGGGCGGGTCCGGGGCGCGGCCTTCGGGTGGGTCCTGCCGAGCACCGGGACCTTCCGGCCGCTGGGGGCGGAGGTCGACCTCCAGGCCCTCTGCGCCACCGACGTGCACGGATCCGGCCTGGCCTCGAGGTCGCTCCTGATCCCCGACCGCGACCCCTACGACCGGGACGCACGACTGCGCGCGGCGGTCGTCTGGGGGATCGCCCCTGCCGCCGCCCGCCGGGTGCGCGTCACCTGGAGCGGCTGGTCGCGGATCGTCCCCGTCCGCGACGGGACGTTCGTCGCCGTCGGCCCCCCGCCGACCGGTCCGTTCGTCGACCGCGACGCCCGCGTCGTGGTCCCCGGCAGCGCCGCCGACCGTCCGCGGCCGAAGCGTCGCGGCCGCCCGCGGGTCTGGCGTCCCGCGACGGCGGACCGGGCGCGCATCGCTGGGCGCCTGATCGACCCGAGCACCGGCCGCCCGTCGGCCGTCGTCGTCGGCACCGCCGGGGGCCGGCCGTGCGACGGCGGGGTGGCACCGGTCGTCGCCGGGGTGGTGGGCAGCGTGGATCCCGCGTTGCAGGTCGTCGGTGGCGCGGGCCGCGAGTGCCAGGTGCTGCCGACGCTGCGGCGCGGGCAGCCGCCCATGGTGACGGCGTACGGCGGGGGCATCGGCGGGTCGGGCCAAGACGGTCCGGACCTCGTCGACCGCGAGCGCCTGGTCCCCGGCGGCTACCAGGTGACGATCCTGACGCCGCCGGACGTGGTCCGGCTGGAGCTCCGGTCGGCGGGGGACGTCCGCACCGTCCGGCCCGTGGCCCCCGGCATCGTCCACGCGCTCTACGACGGGGCGGCGCTCTCCAACGGGGACTTCACCGGCTCCGGGGTCGAGGCGATCGGGATCCGGGCTGACGGCAGCCGGGTCCGCGCGACCGGGCCGTCGGGGCCGGAGGGCGTGCGGCTCGGGTCGGCGGAGCTCGGTGGGCCGTAGGGGCGGGTGGCGGGCCCGGTCGGCCGGTCCGGGGCGGGTGCCGGTCGTCGAGGGTGCGCTGCTTCGTCCTACGGAAGAGGACCCGCACTCTCGACGGCGTCACGGCCTTGGTCCGCGGGGGTCGCCGCGTCCGCCGGGTCGTCGAGGGTGCGCTGCTTCGTCCTACGGGAGGACCATCGCACTCTCGACGGCGTCACGGCCTTGGTCCGCGGGGGTCGCCGCGTCCTGTGCGTCGTCGCATCCACCGCGTCGCCGCGGACGCCACCCCGGACCGACGGATCCGGCCGGTCGTGCCGGCGGCATCGATCCCCGCCCTCCCCCGGCGTACGCGACACTCGGGGCATGCAGCGCGTCGTCCCCGCCGTCCTGACGGTCCTGGCCCTCGCGGCCGCGCCGGCCCTGGCCGGGTGCGGCGGCGACGACGAGGCGCAGGACGCGTCGGCGACCACGACGAGCACCGCCGCGGTGCCCACGACCACGGGCACGACGACCGCGATCCTGCCGCCGAAGACGCCCGCCGACGGTCAGCAGGATCCGGCGTCGCCGGCGCCCGACCCCGGGCCGACGGAGACGACCGCGCCGTCCGGGCCGACGACCGAGCTCGCCCCGCCCGGGGCGAAGCCCCCCGCGAAGACCCCGACGGAGACCACCGTGAAGCGCCCGTCCGATCCCGTCTGGTGCCCCGAGGCCGAGGGCGGCAAGGGGGCGACCAAGGCCTCCCACCGCTTCGACACCCGCGAGCTGCTCGGGCTGAAGATCGCCGAGGCGACGGCGCTGGCGAAGCAGCACGCCTGCGCCGTGCGGGTCGTCCGCCGCGACGGCAACGACCTGATCCGGACGATGGACTTCTCCAACGCCCGCATCAACGTGACGGAGACGAAGGGCCGGATCGTCCGGCTCAACGGGGTCGGCTGAGGGCTGGGCGGTTCCTCGGTACCTTCGCCCTGCGTGGACGGGTGAAGGTGCGGGAGAACGGCGGCGGGCCGGGCCGTTCGGGAGTCCGGCCGTGCCGCGGTTCGGCGGGCCGGACGAGGTGGCGCCGGGCGCGGTCGTGGACGGCGGGCCCCCGCCCGCGCGACCCTCAGCCCTGCAGCACGACGCCGCCCGGCGCCGTGCAGGTGCCCGGGCGGTCGGACACGGTGCCGATGCGGCGGGTGCCGTGGTGGTGCTTCTCGAGGATCGCGACGGTGGTGTCGACCATGTCCTCGGGGACGATCGCGACGAAGCCGCAACCGTGGTTGAAGACCTCCCACATCTCGGCGTCGCTGACGTTGCCGAGGCGCTGGATGAGGCCGAAGATCGGGGGGACCGGGAGCGGCTCGGTGACGTCGAAGCCGAGGCGGTCCGGCCCGAGGCGGACGAGGTTCAGCAGGCCGCCGCCGGTGATGTGGCTGAGGCCGCGGACGGCGACGCCGCTCTGCAGCAGCTCGATGATCGCGCGGACGTAGATGACGGTCGGCTCGAGCAGGGCGTCGGCGATCGACGCGCCACCGAGCTCCTCGGGCGTGTCGTCCAGCGACAGGCCGCCGTCCTGCTGGAGCGCCTTGCGGGCCAGCGTGTAGCCGTTGGAGTGGATGCCGGACGACGGCAGGCCGATCATCGCGTCGCCGGGCTGGATCAGCTCGCCGGTGACCATCTCGTCCAGCGCGACGGTGCCGATGGCGGTGCCGCAGAGGTCGAAGCCGTTGGGGTCCGGGTGGCCGCGCAGCAGCTCGGGGAGGACGGCGAGCTCGCCGCCGGGGATCTCGATGCCCGCGTCCTCGGCGCCGGCCTTCAGGCCCCGGGCGATCGCGGCGAGCCGCTCGCCGTCGGGCTCCTGGACGGCCAGGTAGTCGAGCATCGCGATCGGCTCGGCGCCGACGCAGATGAGGTCGTTGACGTTCATCGCGATCGCGTCGATGCCGACGGTGTCCAGCCGGCCGGTCTCCTCGGCGACGATCAGCTTGGAGCCGACGCCGTCGGTGGCGATCGCGATCCCGAGGTTCGGGGCGACCCGCAGCACGCTCGCGTAGTGCCCGGAGGGCAGGACGGAGATCGAGGGCTTGCCGGTGTTGATCGTCTTCAGCACCGCGACGAGGGCCCCGACGCCCGCGTCGGACTGGTCCGTGTCGACTCCGGAGGCAGCGTAGGCGTCGCTCATCGCGGGGCATCTTCGCAGGGTTCCGGGTGGGAGCACCGGCGGGACCGCCGATAGGGTCGCCCGTATGCCCACGGTCAGCGCCCCCGAGCACGCCCTCTCGCTGCTGGACCCGCCGGTCGCGGCGCCGCGGATCACCGACGGGTACCTCGATCTGCTGGACGCCGAGGACGTCCCGTCTCGGATCTCCGTCGCCCAGCGCGCGATGCGCTCGACGATCGTCCCGCAGATCTACGAGCGCGCCTGGCGCCCGCTGCTCTTCCGGCTCTGGACCCTGCGGACGACGCGCAGCGAGGAGCGCCTCCTGCTGGATCTGCTCAAGCCGGCCGACGGGGACGTGGCGCTCGACGTCGCCTGCGGCCCGGGCAACACGACCCGCCGGCTGCGCGACACCTACGAGGGCGGGGTCGTCGTGGGCTTCGACTTCTCCGCCACGATGCTGGCCCGCGCGACGGCGGACACGGACGACGACGGCGTCGCCTACGTGCGCGGCGACGCGCACCGCCTGCCGTTCGCGGACGACAGCTTCGATCTGGTCACGTGCTACGGCGCGCTGTACCTCGTCGAGGACCCGTTCCGCGTCGTCGACGAGCTGCTGCGGGTGCTCGCGCCGGGCGGCCGGATCGCGATCCTGACGACCTGCGAGCGCGGACCGGCGCCGGTCCGCGCGGCCACGGGGCTGTCGGAGCACGTGGTCGGCCTGCGCGGCTTCGCCCCCGACGCCTTCACGTCGCGCTTCGAGGACGACGGCCTGGAGGACGTCCGGGTCGAGGTCTCGGGCTTCTCTCAGACGGTCGCGGGGCGTCGGCCGGCGTAGGGGCGCCCTACCGCCGCCAGCGGCAGTCGGCGGCCGCGAGGGCGGTCGCCAGGAGCACCCGGTAGCCGGCGAACGGCCAGAGCGGCAGGCCCTCGAGCGTCCGCCGCGCCATCGGTGCGGCGGCGACACCCGAGATCGCGCCCGTCGTCGTGACGGCCAGCAGCGGGACGAGGTGGCGCGGGTCGATCGTGCCGGCGCGCAGGCGGACGCCGAGCCGGGCGACCTTCAGCGCGGTCGCGCCGCCGACGGCGGGGACGGCCAACGCGGCGGAGATCTTCCCGGAGGCCTCGCGCGAGAACCCGCGGGCGCGCGCGGCGACGAGGACCGCGCCGCTGCGCGAGACCCCGGGCCACAGGGCCGCGGCCTGCGCGGTGCCGATCAGCAGGGCGTCGACGACGGTGCCGTCCTCCCACGGGCGGCCGGGGCCGCGGGGGACGGTCCCGTCCGGCGCAGGGGGGGAGCCGCCGTCCGGTCGTCCCGCGTGGAGGCCGTCGGCCGGGCGCTCGGCTCCGAGATCACCGGCGGGTGCGCCGCTGGTGGCGGGCGGGCGGAGCCCCGCGTCGCCGGGGAGCGGGACGGTGGCCCGGGGGGCCGGCGATGCGAGGGCCTCCGCGGTCGCGGGCGGTGCGTCGGCGTCGGGCCGAGGAGGGGGCGGCCGGAGGCCGGCGGCGCCCGGCAGCGGGACGACGGCGGCGGGCAGGTCGCCGGGCGCCGCCGGGACGCGCAGGCCCGCGTCGCCCGGCAGCGATGCACCGGCCGTCCGACGGGTCGCCGCGGCACGGTCGTCGTCCGGCGCCGGGGCCAATCCGTGCAGGTCCCACGCGCCGCCCGCGCCCGTCGCGTCGGCCAGGACCATCGCCAGCGAGCCGGCGACGAGGCCGAGCGCGATGGTGCGGTCGCCGCCGAGGTGCCGCTCGATCTGGCGCTCCAGGGTCAGCGCGCCGACGACCGCCGGGGCGGACGCGGCGACGATCCGCAGGGCGGTGACCGCGGCCAGCCGGGGCTCGCGCAGGACGCCGGCGGACGCCTTGACGGCCTCGCGGCGCAGGCCGATCGTCAGGCCCAGCAGGGTGCCGGCGTGGGCGCCGACCTCGACGCTCTTGGCGACCTCGGGGTCCGACGGCCGGCGGCCTCGGCGGCCCGCGGCGAGGCGGGCGACGAACGCCACGTGGGCGGACGAGGACACCGGCAGCGCCTCGGCGGGCCCGTGCAGGGCGCCGGCCAGCAGCGCCGCGGCGAGGCTGCGGCGCGGGCTCAGCTGCGGGGTCGTCGGGGGCAGGACGGTCACGGCGGGCAGGCTACGCCCCCTGCGGGGTCGGGACGGCGCCGCGGGACGAACGGGCACGCGTCGGGCGGCGTCCCGTCCGTCGGACCCGGTGCACCGTGGGCGCCGCCGACGGCACGTGCGGTCCGTCCCGGTGTGGGGTTCGCCGGGCGCCCGTCCCTGCCGGCGGAGCCGCGACGGACCCGAGCCGACCCTTCGGCGGACCGCGGCGCCCCGGCCCGTACCCTTGCCTGATGGCCGTGCCGCTCTTCGACACCGCGACCGCGCTCGCGCCCCTGCGCCCTGAGCTGGACGCGGCGCTGCTGCGGGTCGCCGCCGACGGGCGCTTCGTCCTCGGGCCGGAGACCCAGGCGTTCGAGCGCGAGTTCGCCGACTGGATCGGCGCCGAGCACGCGATCGGCGTCGCCAACGGCACCGAGGCGATCACGATCGCCCTGCGCGCGCTGGGCGTCGGTCCCGGCGACGAGGTCGTCGTCCCGTCGTTCACGTTCTGGGCCAGCGCCGAGGCGATCCCGCCGACAGGTGCGATCCCGGTCTTCTGCGACGTCGATCCCGAGACCATGTGCGTCACGGCCGACACCGTGAAGGCCGCCGTCACGCCGCGGACGAAGGCGATCATCGCCGTCCACCTGTTCGGCAACGTCGCGCCGATCGACGAGATCCGCGCCGTGACCGGACTGCCGGTGCTCGAGGACGCGGCGCAGGCCGCCGGATCGACGCTCACCGCCGACGGCGACCCGACCGGCAAGCACGGCGTCCGCCGGCCCGGCGCGCTCGGCGACGTCGCGACGTTCAGCTTCTACCCCTCCAAGAACCTCGGCGGGTTCGGCGACGGCGGGGCGATCACGACCTCCGACGCGGCGATCGCCGAGAAGGTCCGCACGCTGCGCTTCCACGGCAGCGCCGACAAGGTCGACTACGTCGAGATCGGCTACAACAGCCGGCTCGACGAGCTCCAGGCCGCGGTCCTGCGCGTCCAGCTGCCGCACCTGGACCGCTGGGCCGGCCACCGCGCCGCGACCCACGTCCGCTACCACCGGGCCGGCCTCGACGAGCTCGTCGGCATGCCGGTCGCCGCGCCGGGTGCCACGCCGGCCTGGCACATCTACGTCGTGCGCTCCGAGCGCGCCTCCGAGCTCGAGGCCGGCCTCAACGCGCGCGGCATCGGCGCCCGCGGCTACTACCGCACCCCCGTCCACCGGCAGCCGCCGATGGCGCAGTTCCAGCCGGACGGGCTCGCGGAGCTGCCGGTCACCGAGGAGCTGGCCCGCACGCACCTGGCGCTGCCGGTCAGCGCGACGATCACGCAGGACCAGGTCGACGAGGTCGTGGCGGCCGTCGGGGCCGTGCTGGCGTGATGCGGGGGCGGCGCGGCACGGGTCGGGCTGCGGCCCGCGACGGGGTGCCGGCCGACGACGCGCCGGGTTCCGGGCGCCGGCCGGCCACCCGTCGCCGGGCGGCCGTGGCCGCGGCCCTGACGCTGGCCGGCCTCGCCCTCGCCGGCTGCGGCGGCGGGAACGACGACGCGTCTCCGCCGCCGGCCACTACGACCACCGCGTCCGACCCGGCGCTGGTGACCCCCGACCCGGCCGCGTCCGGTACCGCCTACCTGGCGCTCGGCGACTCGCTCGCCCAGGGCGTCCAGCGCAAGGACGGGACCTTCGCGACGTCCCGCGAGGGGTACCCGGACCAGCTCGCCGGCCTGCTGAAGACCGCCGGCACCCCGGTGGCGCTGACCCGGATCGGCTGCTCCGGCGCGACCGTCGGCAGCCTGCTGGACGGCGGCAAGGAGTGCGGCCCCGCCGCGCCGACGCCGCCGCCGTACGAGAACCGCGACGCCGCGACCAGCCAGCTGGCGTGGGCGGAGTCGTACCTCAAGGCCCGCGGCGACCGGCCGACGCTGCTGACCATCGACATCGGCGCCAACGACCTGATCGGCTGCGCCGGGGTCGACGCCGCGAAGGTCCGCTCGTGCTTCGCCGCGGGCCTGCCGACCGTCCGCACGCAGCTGCAGGACGTGGCGAAGCGCCTGCACGACGCCGCCGGCTCGCGAACGGTCCTGGCCGCGATGACGTACTACGACCCGGCTGTCGCGCTCGTGCGCCAGCCGCTGGCGAAGGAGGCCGCGCTGGCCTTCCACGACATCGTCCGCCGCCAGGCCAACCCGACGATCCGCCGGACGTTCGCGGACGAGGGCTTCGTCGTCGCCCGCGTGGACCGGGCCTTCGGCAGCGACGGTGCGGCGACCACCGCCGCGGTCGACACCACCTGCCGCCTGACCCGCCTCTGCGGCGCCGGCGCGGACTTCCACCCCAACGCCGAGGGCTACCGGCGGATCGCCGACGCGTTCCTCGAGGTCGTCCGGGCGCCGGTGGGGAAGGTCTCGGCGGGCGGCTGAGCAGCGGCGGGTCGCGGGGCGGCCGCCGGGTCGAGGGGAACGCCGCCGGTACCAGCCGGCTCGCGGGTCTGGCGGGACCCCGCCGACGCTAGCCGCCGGAGGGGGTCTCGTGGACCGATCCGGTCCCGGCGCCCGGGGTGACCGACACGGCCGGCAGCCGGTCGACGACCTGCACCGAGACGGCGGTGTCGCGCAGCTCGTACTGGGCGTCGTCGCGGAACGGCGTGGGCGCCCCGGCCTGGTCCGGGACGCGCGTGCCGCCGGCCAGGAAGATCCGCGAGACCTTCGCGACCCCGAGCTGCGCCCGGCGTGCGATCGCGGCGTCGATCACGACCGTCCACGTCCCCGGACCGGTGACCGTCGCCGCGCACGACGTGGACCGGGTCGCCCGCACGATCCGGCCCGGACGGAGGCAGCCGAACAGCCGGGCGCCCTCGAGTCGCTGGTCGGCGGCGATCCGCAGCCGCTCCCCACGCAGGACCGACGCGTCCGGGGTCAGGGCGACGAACCGCACCTGCCCGTCGCGGGGGACCGTCACCACCGCCACCGGGATCGCCACCCGCTGGCCGCGCTGCACGACCACCGAGGTCTCCTTCGCGGCGACGATCTCGATCGACGGCCTCGCGGTGCGCGGGCGCTCGTCGCCGCCACAGCCGGTACCCACGACCAGCATGCCGAGGCCGACCGCGGCCGAGCAGGTCCGCAGGCGGCGGGTCATGGCGCCGGGGGCACCGTGGTGGAGGCACGGGACGACCGCTCGGCAGGCATCGGGAATCCTCGGCCCGGGCGTCTTGCGGAACGCGCACACGTGGCCCGGGGGCGGCCCGCCTGCGGTGGGTTCTCGGTCCTGCGCATCTGCGTCCTCAATCCCCGAGGTCGGTGACGTCGGTGCGGGGTCGTCCCGGCGGCGGGGGCCAGGGTGCGCCCGGGATCGTGACCGGCACGCGCGGGGCGACCGCGACGTCGACGGCGACGCCGCGGAGCTCGTACCCGGTGTCGTCGGAGGCGTAGAAGATCGTCGCGCCGCCTTGGACCTCGGCCGCGCGGGCGGTCCGGACGCCCCCGCTGACGAGTCGCACCGCGCTGATGCGCGAGACGCCCGCCTTCGCCCCCCTGGCGGCCTGGGCCCGCGCGACGAGCGTCCAGTCACTCGGGCCCGTCACCGACAGCCGGCACTTCTTCGACGCCGTCGGCCTCGCGGCGGGATCGGTCCTCCGGCTCTCGGCGAAGCAGGGACGCACGCGGACGCCCGGGGCGGCGTCGTCGGCGTCCACGCCGACGACGGTGCGCGACTGTGGCAGGTAGGAGCCGGTGCGCACCTGCAGGCCGGCCGGCACGCGGACCCGGGCGATCGGGACGTCCATGCCGTCGCCGGGACGCAGCACCACGAGCTGCGGGACACTGCCGACGGCCCGGACGACGGCCCGCGGCTGCTCCTCCGTGCCGGTGCGATCGCCGCCACAGCCCGCGGCGGCCAGACCGGCACCCGCCGCGAGGGCGAGGACCGGTGCCCGCGCGATCCGGAATCTGCGTCGACGGCTGCTCGTGGTGTGTCCCATCGGTCAGCCCGGCAGTCGCGGCACGCCGTAGCGTCGCGGGAGGAGCGACGCGGGGGAGATCGCGCCGGGGTCGAAGATCGAGCCGGTGCCTTGGTCCTTGGTGACGGGGCAGCCGATCCCGGTGGCGTCGGTGATCTGCGGCATGCCATTTCCCGGCAGTACGGCGTCGGTGGGGAGGTCGCTGCCGAATCCCGCCATGGTCCCTTCGACGATCGTCGCCGGGAGGGTGATCTGCTGGCGGGTCCTGGGGAAGGTGATCCGTATCGGCAGGGTCTTGCCGACCTGGTAAGCGGGGTCGTTGGTCGGCAGGAACACGCTCTTGGCGAAGCAGTTCGACGGGGCGTATGTGGCGCGGCGGGTGAACGGTCCGATGAAGGTCTTCCACTGGTAGCCGTCGTGGAAGATGGTGCGGCCGATCGTGGCGGTGGCGCGGACGTCGCCGCCGAGCTTGGGCGGTGTGGGTGCGTGGTTGGTGCGGTAGACCAGCCGGAACATCGTGATGCCGGTGACGCCGCGGGTGGCACCGTTGTACTTCAGGTAGTTGCTGGAGTTGTCGATCCGTTGCAGGAGGACGCGTCCGCCGAGCAGCTTCAGCTTGCGGTTGTAGGTGCCCTTGGCCGGCAGCGGCCGCTCGGGTCGGTCGAACTCGGGATTGCGCGGCCAGCGCTTCGCGGCCTCCGCGCTGGTGGCCGCCGTAGCGAGAACGGTCGCGGCGAGGACGACCGTCAGGACCGGGAACGCGGCGGTTCTGCGGTGCACCGGACGCGCGCGTTCGCCGGCGGCGCGGTCTTCGGCCAGCGTGTCGATGGGTCCCTGCGGGCTCTCGCGGCTCATGGGAGATCGCGGTGCACGTCGACGGACCCGCGTCGTCCTGTCGGCGCGACGATGGAGGGAAGCTCGTCCACCACCTGGACCGAGACGGCGGTGTCACGGAGGTCGTACCGGGTGTCGTCGCGGAAGTACGTGGGCGATCCCGCCGACGCGCCGGGGGCCGGCTCCTGCGTCCCACTGGCCAGGGAGATCCGGGAGATGGTCGCAACGCCCAGGTCCGCTCGCGTCGAGACCTTCGCCAGGACGGCGACGTTCCAGGTCCCCGGACCGGTGGCCTCGGGTACGCAGACCGGGTGTGACGTCGGCGCGATGACGTGGTCCTTCGTCAGGCACGTGTCGAGCGCCGTGCCGCCCAGTCGTTGGTCCGCGGCCGTCCGGAGGCGACCACCGCGGAGATCCTGCGCGTCCGGCGTCGAGGCCGTGAGTCGTACCTGTGTCCCACGAGGCACGCGCACCGTCGCGATCGCGACGGCGATGTCCTGGCCGCGACGTGCGACGACCGAGGTCTGTCCGGGGGCGACGAGCGAGATCGTCGCCCGGGCCGCAGGGGCCTTCGGCTCGTCGTCGCCCCCGCAGCCGGTCGTCGTCAGGAGCACATACGTGGCGGCGACGCTGATCGCGCCGATTCCCCGAGCGCGACGGATGGTCACGGCCGACCGTCCGGTCATCGGCTCAACGGCGACGTCGGCGTCGCGGGGTCGTCAAAGGGGTCGTCACGGGACGAACGGGTGCCACACACGGGGTTGACTCTCGCACGGCCGTCGGTGAGGGACAAGGCGGATGCCCGGACTGATGCAGAACCGCAACCCATGGGGTCGAAGCGCGCGCAGTGTTTGACCCGATGTCTGGTCTGGCTTCGAACGGGACACTCGCCTTGCCACGCCGCAGCCTCGATCTTCGCTGCGTCGCCCCGGGGGTGCTCACGGGCGGACGTCGTCGATGACGATGCGGCCTGGCTCCGGTGCATCGTCCGATTGGGGAAGTGCGGCCGGGAGACGGTCGACGACGTGGACGGACACGTGTGCGTCCTGGACGTCGATTCGGTCGACTGTGCGGAACGCGGCGTCGGGCGCCAGCCTGCCGGTGTCCTCGTCGTAGCGCGCGTCTGCGGTGAGCGCGAAGCCTGAGATCGCCGCCATCCCGAGTTTCGTGCGCGGGCTGTGCGCGACGGTGGCGTGGGCCACGAGCGTCCAGCTGCCACGCCCGACCGCGACGCCGTGGTGGCATCGAACGGCCCCGGGCCACGCCCTCCGACGGGCCCCGCGGACGAAGCACGTGGCGAGCGTCGTCCCCGGCAGTCGCGTGTCGGGGCGTCCCTCGAGGACTCCGTTGATGAGATCGTGGGCGGTCGGTGTGTCCCCGACGTCCCGCAGCTGTGCGCCCTCCGGCACTCGGGCGACCAGGATCGGGACGGCGGCCTGCTGCCCGGGGGCCAGGACGAGCGTGCTCTCCCGAGGGGCCACGAGCCGGAGGGACGGGCGCGGGACCGCGTCGGAGGAGGAGCCGCACCCAGTCAGCAGGCACGTACCAAGCGCGACTGACAGTGCAATGGTGAGCGGTGTGCGGGCCGGGCTCGCCCAGTGCGAAGCTCGGGAGCAGCCGAGGACCGCCGCTAGCGGATCGCGAATGTCGCACCGCCCGTGCGCGTCACCGAGGTAGCTGATGTCAGTGGTCACGCGTCTCACGGTTCAGAGGCCGCTCGGGCGTGGTCTCCACCTGTCCGGCCCGAGGTCGCCGCCCGGGTCGCCGCCGTCGTGGGCGGCCGCCTCCTCCCACGAGTCTTCGAGGACATGAACGCCCCAAAGTTCGTGACGCACCACGCAACGTCGCCGTCTGCGGTGATCGGGTACGCGTAGAGCCGCGACGAGAGACCGGAGCCAGAGCGAGAGCTCCGATCCAGCTCAACGACACTAGAGGAGCCCCGCCAGCTTGTGCTGCAGGCTGCGGAGAAGTTCGATGCTCTCGGTGTCGCTGAACCGCGTCACGGTGGACCATTCGGTTCCGGCCCCGTGCAGGTCGCTCGCGAACGCCAGTTCAGTGGCAAGAAGCGTCCGATGCCAGTCCTCAGCGGGCAAGGGCTCGCGACGCTCGATGGCGTCCTGAATCCGCTCGAATCCTGCATCCAGCGCGGCGGTGTCCTTGTACCCAAAAAGTGCTGAGAGGGCTTCAGTCGGTCGCGCAGGGCCTTTCCACTGCGAAAGGCCCTGGACCAAGAACTCCCGCTCGGTCGTTGTCAACGGTATGGCGATTAGGGGCACGGAAGGTGGTCCGGTCATCGGCTCAACGGATCGCGAACGATGCTGCCGAGGCGGGGATCCCGAGCCGAGCTGACGACGACCGTCGCATCACAGCGCCGTGGCCCCCGCGGCGAGCACGAAGCACGCGACCGCGAGCCCGCACCACCAGGCGGTCGGCAGGAGGATCCTGCGCCGGCCCAACAACGCGCTGATCGCCACGACCGTGGCGACGACCACGACGGCGATCAGGCCCATCGAGAGGACCTGGCCGCCGTCGAAGCCGATCAGCTCGTGCGCGTCTTCCTGCGCGGCTGCGAGGGGGCCGACCTGCGTGTCAGTCAGCAACGTGGCCCATCCATCCTGCGGTCAGGCGCTCCGAGGACAGCACGGCGATCGCGATGCGGCACCCAGGTCGCAGGGGATTCGGCCGTACCGCCAAGCGCCGACCCTTTCCGCGTCGGATCGGTACGGGCCTCCACCGCTCGACGTCGGCGATCAACGCGGTAGTCGCGGCACGCCGTAGCGCCGCGGGAGGAGCGACGCGGGCGAGATCGCTCCGGGTGCGTAGATGGATCCGCTGCCTTGGTCCTTGGTGGCGGGGCAGCCGATCCCGGTGGCGTCGGTGATCTGCGGCGTGCCGTTTCCGGGGAAGACGGCGTCGGTCGGAAGATCGCTGCCGAATCCGGCGAACGTCCCTTCGACGATCGTCGAAGGGAGCGTGATCTGCTGGCGGGTCCTGGGGAAGGTGATCCGTATCGGCAGGGTCTTGCCGATCTGGTAGGCGGGGTCGTTGGTCGGCAGGAACACGCGCTTGGCGAAGCAGTTCGATGGGGCGTATGTGGCGCGGCGGGTGAACGGTCCGATGAAGGTCTTCCACTGGTAGCCGTCGTGGAAGATGGTGCGGCCGATCGTGGCGGTGGCGCGGACGTCGCCGCCGAGCTTGGGCGGTGTGGGTGCGTGGTTGGTGCGGTAGACCAGCCGGAACATCGTGATGCCGGTGACGCCGCGGGTGGCACCGTTGTACTTCAGGTAGTTGCTGGAGTTGTCGATCCGTTGCAGGAGGACGCGTCCGCCGAGCAGCTTCAGCTTGCGGTTGTACGTGCTCTTGGCCGGCAGCGTCCGCTCGGGCCGGTCGAACTCGGGACTGTGCGGCCACCGCTTCGCGGCCTCCGCCGCGTTGGCCGTCGTGCCGAGAGCGACCGCGACGAGGGTCGCCACCAGCGCCCTGATCGTGACGGTTCTGGGGTGGAGGGGGGTCATGCCGGTGTTCCTGCTCATCGTGTCCTCTACCTCGTCGCGAAGACGCCGCAGACCTGCACGTTGCCCCACTGCGGGACCTTCGTGTGCTGGCCGGCGATCGTGATCGTCGGATTCTGTGTTGGATCTGTTAGCTGCTCGCTCAGCCGGCACAGCGCCTTCGCCCGGGCGGAGACCGCCGCCGGCGGGGCCGGTCCGAGAAGTGCCTCGACGGGAACGAACGACCAGTGCGACCCTCCGAGCACCTCGGGACCGAAGCGGACCATCACGTACTTTCCGTCCTTCGACAGCCATCGCCACGACGCCTTCGGAGTCGGCGGCGGAGGGAGAGGAGGCTGACCCGCCGCCGCCGCGGGCGGCTGATCGATCGGGAGTGCATCCGCGCACGTGAAGGTGATCTGCGAGTCGCCGACGGGGCCTGAGGCGTTCTGGCCGCGCTTGGGCTTCTTCGTGCCGGGCTTGTCGGGCATCGGATTGACCCCCGTGCACAGCGGCAGCTGGTACTTGCGGGCGGTGAGGTACTCCAGATTGAGGTCGATCGTGGTTCCGGCGGATGTCGAGGCGTTGACCATCGCGGCCATCGCAGAGAGCGGGATGTACGGCTTCTTGCTCTTGCAGCGCTTGATGTACTCCGCGACGAGGCTCTTCTTGCAGTCCTTGTAGCCGTCGCTGCACATTTTCCGCAGGTCCTTCGAGCACGGGTCCTTTCCCTTGCTGACCTTGACCTTCAGCTTCTTGCCGGAGGACTTGCCGATGCCGCTGCCCGCCGGGCCGGGGTTGGCGTTCGTCGACTCGAGCGGCACGATCGCGCAGTAGTAGCCGGAGCGCTGGCCCTGGGGCCGGATCTGCTGGACCTGGTAGCGGCATCCGACGTAGGGGACGCGCTTGATCTTGCCCTTGACCTTGACGTCGTGCTTACCCTGGCAGGTCCCCTTGAACGGCTTGCCCCGCCAGAGGATGTCGTCGGTGCTGCAGAGGTTGTTGATCGCGAAGGACCCGGCGCCACTGAGCGCGAGCGCACGTTGGCGGCACCCCCGGGGCACGCTCGACTTCTTGGCCTTCGAGACCTTCGAGACCTTCGTCCCGCGTGGCGTCGCGCGGTCCTGCCGTCTGATCGGGCTCGAGCCGGCCGACGCACCGGTGCAAGCCTTCGCGAGCGGGTGTTTCTTGCAGTAGCTCGCTGTGGGCTTCTTGCTGCCGGGCTTGCGTGCCGGGGGCTTCTTCGCGCCGCCCTTGGAGCCGCCGCCGCTTCCCGGGCCGCCACCGCCGCCCTTGGGCCGGGGGCGCACGGTGCGTTGTCCGGTGGTGTCGTTGCCGGCTTGGTCGGTGGTGGTGATGCGGAGGGTGCCGTTGGCGGTGGTGGGGATCTTGACCTTGCACTGCTTGGCGGCGGGGGTGCAGTTGGTCGTGGCGGTCTTGCTGTTGATCTTGGCGGTCAGGGTCGCGATCCCGGATTGGGTGTCGCGGATGGTGGCGGTCTGGCCGCCTTGGAGCTTCTTGGGCCAGGTGATCGTCGGGGCGGTGCGGTCGACGCGGATGGTGATCGGGGTCGAGGTCGATTCGGTGCCCGCGCCGTTGCGGGCGACGGTCGCGACGGTGACGGTCCCCGTGCGCGGCAGCGCGATCGTCGACGGACTGGAGCGGGTGGTCGCCCAGCCGGGGAGCGAGCCGCCGGTCGTGTCCTGGTTCCAGGTGCCGACGACGGGGCGGCGGGTGGAGCCGCCGGTCTTCACGACCAGGCCCAGGCGCGAGATGCCGGACTGCGGGTCCTGGCCGCCGGCGGTCACCGGGGCGGAGCTCGCGGTGGTCCAGCCGCCCGCCGGGCCGTTGATCGTCGCGGTCGGGGGCGACGGGTCGTCGAGGGTCAGCGTGACACCCGCGACGCGGGCGTGATGTCCAAGAGCTCGTCGGGGCATGTATCTACCGTCGTGTCAGCGGACTTCGACGAGCGACCTCATCGGATGGCGAAGAACGCACCCCCGGTGACGGTCCCGTGGCGGTCGGTGGCCACGACCGTCCCGTCGATCGATCGCCGACGCTCCGCTCCGCGGAGCGTCACTCGCCATCCTCCGCGCACGCGGGAGAACAGCTTGTACCCAGAGCACGAGTCCAAAGGGGAACAACGGCCTGCCGAGAAGCCCGTGTTTCCGAAGCCGTACTGAACGACGACCTCGCGAGCCGCGGTGCGAACGCGGATCACCGGCACCCGGGCTTTTCCTACGCGCGAGTAGGTTCGGGAGACCTTGACTGACCCCCAGCTCTCGACAGACGACATGCGGTGGCGCGTGCCGCCGTTGCTCGGAGTGGCAGCCACGAGCGCAACTGCGCACGTCGTGACCGTAACGATCCAGGCTTGCCGGCGACGGGGGGTGTTCGCGGCTGTGGAGGCGTGCATGATGTCGGGATCTCTCATCGTGGTCGTGCGGTCACGGACACGCGGGGTTTCCGAGCGTGCTCCGGGGTGGTGTCGTCCGGAAGGACCTTCGGTAGGCGGTCCGCGACGATCGCCCGTGCTTCGACATGGGGCAGGCGATATTGCGTGTTGATCGGTACGGAGAACGGTTCCTGCCCGCGCGACGTGGCGCCGCGCGGCTCGACGCCACGCTTGATGGTTCCGCTGTCGAGTTGCGGCGCGACGAGTCGAGAGGTACTTGCGGTGGCTGATCGTCGGGCCCGCGCGAGCACTGCGAACGTCCACTCTCCTGGTCCGTTCCTCGGCTCGAGGCATCGGCGTGCCTCACCTGCCCGCGCGCCGGATGTCGCCGGTCCTGCTGCTCGGCCTGGGAACAGGCAGAGCATCATGTCGACTCCGGGGGCGAAGCGTTCGATTTCTCGGCCGTCCGTGCGGATTGATCGTGGTTGGTACGCACCGACGCTGATCTGCACCCCTTCTGGGACCGTCACTCGGGCGATGGGGATGACCACGCGATCGCCAGCGGCGAGGACGGCGACTTTCTGGTCGCCCCCGAGGGGCCGAACCTCAGCTCGAGGCGGGACATCGGCGTTCCCGCAGCCCGCCAACGCGACGCACGCGACTCCGACGAGCCCGAGGTACGTCGTGGGGCGCGGCCGTCTCATCCGGTTGGACCTGTCGCATTGGTCGCGGTCCCCCCCCCGGGCGGCCATGAGGATTCACGGTGTTGCTCTGGAGATGCATCCTCGCACCGACCTATCGAGAACGGCAGATGCCGTTGGAGGACGCGTTGCTTCCACGACAGAAGCCGCGCGGCGTGGTCGCCATCTTGTCCTCTTTCCCGTCGGGACCGAGAACCTTCTGCTCGCCGTCCTGGCTCGTGAAGCGAATCCGCTGCGTGGAGTTTGTCTGCGGGAAGTACACCTCGGGGGTGAGGAGCTTTGGCGGGTAAGACTTCGAGTACCCGACCTTCACCGTGAATCGGTGGTTCTGGAAGGAGCACGACCGTGGGAACGTCCACTTGCTGGTGGTCCCGATGCCGAACTCGATACCGCGGAAGCCGGCGGACAGGCTGAAGCCTTGCGTAACTTCCCCGCCGCCGCGGCAGTCGAGGCTATAGATCGCCTCGCGCAGGACGCTCCCGTAGCCCGACCGGTACCGCGGATTGGACGTGCCGATCACGTTCTCCGCCGCCGCGCGGACCGCGCGTGCACGGCTCTCCGGCGTCTTGACGTCATCTTGTCGTGACGCCCACGATCGTTGTCACGAGGCCGGAGTGGTTCCCGCGGCGGTACTCAACGCGGAGCTCGGAGGGCTGACCGGACGACACGGAGCATCCGGGAAGCGGCGCGATCCTCAGGTAGAGCGCCGTCGGCTGCTTGTCGCTGGTCGGCACCTTCGCGCCGCGTCCTCCGGGGAGGGCGTCGGAGGTGATCGCGCGCCACCGCAGGCCCGCGACGTGCGCGCGAATGTCAGGGACGACACGCCAGTCGGTGACCGTCACGCACGACCGGTGGCGAGTCGGTGTGAAACGTTCGAACTGGACTGGCGCACCTTGCCAGTTCCCGATCCGCAGCGGCCCGACGACCTTGGGGGAACGCGGCGGCTGCAGGTCACTAGGTCGCTCGCCCCAGCTGCTGACGACCAATGTCGGGCCGCCCCGGGTGCTCATGACATACAGGCCGTAGATCCCGATTGCCGCCACCAGGACGATGACGCGGAATGCCCACCGACGCTTTCGGCTCATCGCTATCGGCGGCGCAGGTAGCCACCCGCGGTTCCGTGAATCTCGCCGTTCACTTGCGTGGCGGCAACGAAGTCCGTGACCCCCTTGGGGGCTGTGAACCGCAGTTCCCAGCCGTTGGGCCGTTTGGTGAAATTGCGCCACCCCGGGCAGCGGGCGCCGCTTCGTCGCGCCTTCCGGGTGCAACGGACGAAACGGAACGACCGACCAGACGAACGTGACGTCAGCCCAACTGCGAGCGCTGCAGCGTTCGTTCGGAATCTGATCCTGACGCGCCCCGACCCCGAGATCGTGGCGATCGGGATAGAGAGTCCGTCATCAGAGAACGTGACGACCACTCGCGACTCGCCGTCCGTCCGAGCGTCGGCATCTGACAGCAGCGCAGTGTTCAGGGAGACGAACGCGATCGCGCCGGCCATGAACGCAGCCATGCGCACTCGCCACAACCGGCTCGAGAGCTGACTCATCCGTCGCACCGCTTCCGATCGACGGGGTCGAAGCGCGCGCAGTGCTTGACTCCGATGTCTGGTCTGCCTTTGAACGGGACACTCGCCTTGCCGCGCCGCAGCCTCCAAAGCCGGCTGGGCGTCTGGATCGCGTCGCTGGAGAACTGAATGTAGGAGTTGTACTGGCGGCCTGTGTAGGCGACCGCATAGCGCAGTTCGAGATTGGCCTCGATGCCGCAGAACCCCAGCACGCCCTTGTCTGCGCATTCCGCTTCCAGTTTGGCGAAGTGTCGGGTGACGGCTGCGCTTCCCCGCCCAGCTTTGCCATACCGCCCGTAGGAGGGCTCCGAATGTCCCCGCCAGTCCAGGTTGCTCATTGCGCGAGTCAGCGTCCCGGTTGTCGAGTCGTCTTCGGCGAGCTTCGAGTCCGGGCAGGGGCGGATCTGCGTGGAGCTCACGCGCTTCCAGTCCGTGCCGACCTTCAGCAGCCGGAAGTTGTCAAGGAGGCCTCCCTCCGGGTCGCTGTGCGATACCGCGATGCGGTACTTCAGGCCCACACGGAAGCATCTGCTTCGGGCTACCGCGTGGATCAACGCGCTTCGTGTCACCGCGCTCGAGGAAGCGCTGCCGAGAGGAGCCGCAACGACCTTGGGAAAGTCGGACTCCTCGGTATCAGAGGGAACCTCAGCACTCGCCGCTGTCAGCTCGGTGGATTGCGTCAAGAACGTCGTGCCGACGGCTGTCCGCAGACGGGCGAGTTCGGCGGCGAACGCCGGGGTCACGTTCTGGCGCCGGTACTTCGCGATGAGATCGAGGATCTGTCGAAGTGTCAGCCGGTCCTTTGGTCCCTGGGAGAGCTTGCGAAGTAGAAGGCGCAGCCGATCTTGGTCGACCTTCGTGACCGATCCTCGCGGTGGATTCGCGTGGCACGCCCTCGCGTTGGGGTGCTTTCTGCAGTAGCTGGCGGTGGGCTTCTTGCTGCCGGGCTTGTGGGTCGGTCGTTTCTTGGTGCCGCCCTTGGAGCCGTTCTTGCTGCCGGAGCTGCTGCCGCTGCTCTTCGGTCGGGGTATGACGGTGCGTTGTCCGGTGGTGTCGTTGCCGGCTTGGTCGGTGGTGGTGATGCGGAGCGTGCCGTTGGCGGTGGTGGGGATCTTGACCTTGCACTGCTTGGCGCCGGGGGTGCAGCTGGTCGTGACGGTCCTGCCGCCGACCTTGGCGGTCAGGGTCGCGATCCCGGATTGGGTGTCGCGGATGGTGGCGGTCTGGCCGCCTTGGAGCTTCTTGGGCCAGGTGATCGTCGGGGCGGTGCGGTCGACGCGGATGGTGATCGGGGTCGAGGTCGATTCGGTGCCCGCGCCGTTGCGGGCGACGGTCGCGACGGTGACGGTCCCCGTGCGCGGCAGCGCGATCGTCGACGGACTGGAGCGGGTGGTCGCCCAGCCGGGGAGCGAGCCCCCGGTCGTGTCCTGGTTCCAGGTGCCCAGGACGGGGCGGCGGGTGGAGCCGCCGGTCTTCACGACCAGGCCCAGGCGCGAGATGCCGGACTGCGGGTCCTGGCCGTCGGCGGTCACGGTGGCGGTGCTCGCGGTGGTCCAGCCGCCCGCCGGGCCGTCGATCGTGGGCGTCGGCGCGGTGGGGTCGTCGAGGGTCAGGGTGACCCCGGTGACGCGGGCGTGGGCGGCCGTTCCCGCGGGGACGGGCCCGCAGGCGGGCTGGTTGAGCGCCGCGTTGCCGCACGCCACGGTGAGGTGCCGGATCTGCAGACCGGTGGCCGTCGATCCGGTGAGCGGGGTGAGGGTGACCGTGCCGGCGAGGGTGTCGCCGTCGTCGATGGTCGACCGGCCCCACGACTCGGTGTTGGTCAGCTGGCCGCTCGACGGCTGGGGCAGCAGGTTGATGCGGGTCCGCTGGCGGTCCTGCTGCAGCGCGTCGACGCCGGTGAGGACCGCGCGGGTGATCGTCGCTCCGGCCGGTGCGTTGACCTGGAACCCGGAGCGGACCTGATCGTTGTCCAGCGTGTTGTCGTAGATCTGCCCGAAGTTGCCGGTCGGGGCCATCCGCAGGCCGCCGGAGCCGATCGACGACGTGTACCACGGGTTCGGCGACGGCGAATCGAGGTTGATCCAGCCGGCGATGCCGGCCGGAGAGCCGGTGAACGGGTAGGCCTGGGTGAACGACGCCGCAGACGCGACCGGTGGTCCACCGGCGAGCACCGCGGCGGGCGTCGCGATCGCCAGGGCGGCCAGCAGTGATCGCCCGACCCGGCGCGACGGGCGCTCCGGGGGACGGTTCACGGCATCGCGAACGGGGACGTCAAGGGACGAACGGGTGCCACACACGGGGCGGACTGTCGCACGCCGAGCCGGTTCGTGCAAGCCGTACGCGATGGCGTTGCGCGGCAGCCGGTCATGGGTATGGTGGGGCCAGCGCGTGACCGGTGTGGGTGGGGGCGATCGGCGGATCGGCCCCCCGGCGACGGGGCGCGTGCGTGTCGTGTCCCCGTCCCCGGAGTCCCTTGTGCGGTCCACCAGTCGCCGGCGCTCAGCGTCGCGCCGATCCCCCCATCCCCTGTCGATCCTCCGGGCCTCTGCGGTGACCGCGGTGCTCGTCGCGGGCCCGTCGCTGGCGCTCCCGGCGTTCGCCTCGGCCGCGCCGATCGGCGACCCGGCGGTCTGGAAGGTCACCCCCGAGCACGCGGTCGTCGCGGGGGTCCCCGTCCGGGTGCACCTGCAGGGCGACGCCACGGGGACCGCGCCGGCCGATCCGGACGCCGACACCGACCCCGCCGCCGGCCTGGCGATCGTGCCGCCCGGCGTCGCGTGCGCCCCGTCCTACGCCGAGGTGGTCGGGGCGACCTTCCAGGACGCGTGGCACTGGACGCGCGGCGACGCCGCGGCGCAGCCGTTCGACCAGCAGCCCGCCGTCACGTTCGACACCCCCGGCGTCTACACGGGCTGCGGGTACTTCGGGCTGGAGGGCTTCCTGTCGCTGGAGGACGATCCGGCCGCGACGACGATCCAGTACCAGCCCCGGCCGATCGAGGTGGCCCGTCCGACGGTCGCCGTCGACCTCGCGTTCGACGGTCCGCCGAAGGGCGGCGGCACCATCCGCCTGGTCGGCAGCGCGAGCGCGAACGCTCCGGAGACGGTGACGGTCCAGCTCAACCGCGACGCCGACGCGTGCGGCAGCACCGCGGCGATCAACGCGCCCCAGGACCGCTTCGGCGAGAAGCCCGAGCCGTTCGCGCTCTACGGCGGACCGCGGCCGGTGGCGGTCGCCGTCGGGCTGCCCGCCGAGGGCGGCGCGCACCACCTGTGCGTCTACGCGTCCCGTGATGGTCAGGACGGCGACCCCGACCTCGTGCGCAGCGGTCCGTCGATCACGATCGAGGCCGCTCCCCCGGCGCCGCCCGCGCCGCCGGCCGCCCCGCCGGCGGACGGCACCACGGCGCCGCCCGTGCAGGTCCTGCCGCCGGCCGTCGCGCCGATCGACACCTCGATCCTCACCCCCGTCGTCACCGGCAGGCCGCGGATGGCCTGCACCCTCGGCACCGTGGCCGTGCGCCAGGGCACGAGCGTGAAGATCCGCTGCCCGAAGGGGACCGGCACGATCGGCGTCCGGCTGCGGAAGGCCGGCAGCCCCCGGGCGTCGATCCGCACCTCGACCCTGCGGATCCACCTCTCCCGGGCCGAGCTGCGCACCACGCGGCTGTCGCCGGGCACCTGGTCCAGCGTCGTGACCTACCACGGCCGACCCGCGGGCACGATCACGCTCGTCGTCCTGCCGCCCCGCGCGAAGGCCCCGCGCACGACGGCCAAGGCCGCGCGCGCCGTCCCGCCGAACTCCCCGTCCCGTCCCAGCAAGCAGGCCTCGCGATGACCACCACCCTCCGCAGCGGCGTGCCCCAGAACCGCCACGTCACCCTCCCCGCCCTGCTGGGGACCGCCGCGACGACCCTCGTCGCCGGCCTCGCGCTGACCGCGTCCGCGTCGGCGGCCCCGGTCGGCGATCCGGCCGTCTGGCAGGTCACGCCCGAGCAGACGGCGATCGTGGCCGGCGTCCCGACCCGGATCGCCCTGGCGGGCGACGCGACGAAGACCGCGGCGACCGCGCCGAACGGCGACGTCGATCCCGCGGCGGCGCTGACGGTCCTCCCGCCCGGCGTGGCCTGCCCGGGCTCGTACGCGGAGACGGTCGGCGAGGTCTACTCGCGGTCGTACGACTGGACCGCCGGGAGCCCCGCGGCGGCGCCGTTCTCGCTGCCGCAGGCGATCACCTTCGACCAGCCCGGGATCTACACCGCCTGCGGCTACTACGGCCTGACCGGCACCCTCGCCCTCGCCGACGACCAGGACGCGACCACCCTGGTCTACACGCCCCGGACGTTCACCGTGCAGCGGCCGACGGTCGGCGTGGACGTCCGCCTCGACGGGCCGCGGTACCCGGGCGCGACGATCAAGCTGCTCGGGAGCGCCAGCGCCAACGCGCCGGAGACGGTGTCCGTGCACCTCAACCAGGCCGACCAGGCGTGCCAGAGCACCGCTCCGGCGAACACCTCGCTGCAGCGCTTCGCGTTGCCGCCCGATCCGATCCCGGTCTACGGCACCCGCCAGATCGCGACGACCGTGACGCTGCCCGACCGCGTCGGGGACTACCGGCTCTGCGTCTACGCGGCCCGCGACGGGCAGGACGGCGATCCCGACCTCGCCGTCGACACCGCCGGGCGTCCCGACGGGACGATCCAGGTCCGCGAGGCGCCGGCCGCCGCGTCGACGCCGCCGGTCATCTACGGGACCGGCAAGTCCGGCACGAAGCAGCCGATCTGCCGCCTGACGCCGTTCTCGCCCCGCCAGGGGGAGCGCGTCACGATCGTCTGCCGCGGCATCAGCGGCAAGATCGCGATCGGCCTGAAGAAGTCCCGCAGCGGCCCCGTCCGCCACAGCCACGTCGTCACCCTGAGCGCCGGCGGCCGCGCGTCGATCCCGACGAAGAACCTCAAGCCCGGCGCCTGGTACAGCCAGATCAAGTGGGACGACAAGCTCGCGCAGTCGACGAACTTCTACGTCAAGACCGCGGTGACGAAGGCGCGCTCGAAGACCCGGAGCGCGGCGTCCCGCAGGGCCCTGTCCCGCAAGGCCGCCGCCCGGGTGACCGCCACGCGCGCGGCGTCGTCGGCGGCGCGGGCGACGGCCGCCCACGCGACCGCTCCGGTGCGGAGGCCGTTCGCCGTGGACCGGTAGCGGCCGGGGGCCGGGCCTGTCCTCCCGCGATGCGCGACCATCGTCCGCGCACCATGCGCGTCTGGATCGACCTGACCAACAGCCCCCACGTCCTGGTCCTGCGCCCGGTCATCGAGGACCTGCGGGCGCGGGGCCACGAGGTCGACGTCACCGCGCGGGACTTCGCGCAGACGCTCGGGCTCTGCGAGCGGCTCGGGATCGAGCACACCGCGATCGGGCGGCACCGCGGCGAGCGGCTGCCCGACAAGGCGCGCGGGCTGGCGTCGCGGACGACGGCGCTCCTGCGCTGGGCGCGCAGGGTCGGCGGGCACCCGGACGGGTCCCGGCCGTTCGACGTGGCGATCGGTCACGGGTCCAACGACGTCACCGTCGCCGCGGCGCTGCTGGGGATCCCCTCGGCGACGGCGTTCGACTACGAGTGGGCGACGGTCCAGCACCAGATCAACTGCCACCTCGCCAAGGCCGTCGTGGTGCCCGACGTCATCCCGCCCGAGCGCCTGGCGCCGTACGGCGCGACGGGCAAGATCCGCGCCTACGAGGGGCTCAAGGAGGAGTACTACCTCGCGGACCTGGTGCCCGACGTCGCCGTGCTCGACGAGCTCGGCCTCGACGCCGCCCTGCCGCTCGCGGTCGTGCGCACGCCGCCCGAGGTCTCCCTGTACCACCGCTTCCACAACGACCGGTTCGCGATCGTGCTGGACCGCCTGCGCTCCCAGGGCCAGGTCGTCGTGCTGCCGCGCACCGACGCCCAGCGCGTCGAGCTGCGCGAGGCCGGCGGCTTCGTGATCCCCGAGCGGCCGATCGACGGGCCGTCGTTGGTCGCGTTCGCGGACCTGGTCGTCAGCGCCGGCGGGACGATGAACCGCGAGGCCGTCGCGCTCGGCACCCCCGTCTACACGACGTTCGACGGCAAGCCGGGCGCGGTCGACGACGCCCTGATCGCCGACGGCCGCCTGCGCCGCCTGGAGGACCCGACAGAGGTCGACCTCGTCAAGCGCGACGCCGGCGACGACGGGTCGTCGGGCCGGACCCTGCGGGACCCGAAGGTCCTGACGGACCTGCTGCTGAGCGCGGCGGACGGCTGACGCGGCCACGGTCGGTTCGGGCCCTCGGGATGGGGCCGCGGCCGCGGCGGGGCGGTGGTTGCGATTCCCTCGCCCACACCGACGATTCCGCGACCACCTCCCCTCGGGTCAGACCGACCATCCGTATCAGTCGCACGTTCGCCTCGCCGGACGATGGCATCTGACGGCTTTCCAGCCCGGACCCCGTCCTACGCGCCCGCCCAGCCGATCGTGCGGAGCGTCTCGCGCAGGGCCGTCGTCGCGATCGGGGCGACCGTGGCCGCCGCGGCGCACGCGAGGACCGCGCCGACGATGAACCGCCACGAGCGGGCGGCCGCGCCGACGGCGACGACCGCGACGCCGCCGAGGCCCTCGAGCGTGGCCACGGCGCGCAGGCCGCCGCCATCCCAGACCCAGAGCAGCGCGATCGACTCGCCCATCAGGAGGCCGCCGAGGGTGCCCAGCGCCGCCCCGTGGACCCACGAGCCGACGACGCGGCCGCCGTCGCGGGACGGGCGCCGGCCCAGCGCGGTCGCGTAGGCGGCGCCGAACAGGCCGAGGACGCCACCGACCCCGACGCCCGCGGCGCCCCAGCCGATCCCGAGCTTCGCGGCCCGGCGGGCGTCGTTGCCGCCGTCCCAGTACGAGAGCCCGTAGTAGGCGACCGACCCCGCGCCGACCATCACCGCGCCCGCGACGATGCCGAGCACGAGGCCCCCGACGCCACGGCGCCAGCCGCCGATCGCGCCGCCGACGAAGCCGGCCACGAGCCACGGGCCGCCGAGGCGCGAGAACTCCCACGAGCCGCGGACCGTCCCCGCCGTCGCGGTCTGGCCCATCCAGCCGAGGAGCCCCGCGCCGATCGCGGCGAGGAGCAGGACGAGGAGGACCGGGACGCCGCCGCGGTGGGCGCGGGGCGCGGGCGGGGTGCCCGCGGCGCCGTCGGAGACTCCGCCCGGCGTCTCGTTCGGGGGGAGCGTCGTGCGCGGGGCCCCACGGCCTCCCGTGCCCGACGTCGGTGCACGCCGCGGGTCGGCGTCGCCGGAACGTCGCTCCGGGCCAGGTCGGTCGTGCCACTGCGCAGCGCCGGAGCCACCGGCGGCGGCTGCCTCGGCCGCGGGGCGCGGCCGGCGCGGTCCGGATCGGGCGGGAGCGGATGCCGCGGTCGGGCGGGGGTCGGGCGGTGTCGGCCGGCGAGGCGCCGGAACGTCCCGGGCGCCGACGGCCCCCGCGCCGGGACCGACCCGGCGGGCGCTCAGGCGCGTGGTCGCGTCGGGGTCGTCCTCGATCGGCCGGGGCACGCTCACGCGCGTGACGCCTTCGTCCGCGGGCGCGTCGTCGGGGGAGCGACCGAGGCCCTGGGCCCCGGCGCGCTCGTCGCCCTCCGGCCAGCCTTCGTCGGCCCAGTCGTCGAGGCGGGGTGCCCGCGCGCTCAGGCGCGTGGTGCGGTCCGGTCCCGCCTGGCGTGCCGCGCGTCGCGACACCGCGGTCCGGTCCTCGTGGCGATCGAGCACCGGATCCGCCTCCGGTGATCGCCGCGACACGGAGGTCGGTGCCTCGTCGCGGTCGGGCGCTCGGTCCACGCGCGGCGATCGCCGGGACACGGAGGTCGGCGCCTCGTCCCGGTCCGCGTCCGGTGATCGCCGCGACACGGCGGTCCGCTCGTCGTGACCATCGCGAGCCGCAGCCTCGGCAGCATCGTCCGCATTCCGTCGCAGCGACCGCACGTCGACCACCCGCGTCGGGTCGCCGGACCCGGCGTCCTCCCACGCGGTCGGGCCCCAGTCGTCGACCGGGGGGCGGTGCTCGGTGGGGCGGCGGGGATCGCGGTCCACGGGACCGATGGTGACGGTCCCCGGTGGTGACGTGCGGCAGACACCGCACACGGGGTCGCCGGCGGCGCCGGAATGGGTCCCCGGGACGAGACGCCGGAAGGGTCCCGGGCGGCGCCGGGGCGGGGCGCCGGAAGGGCGCCGGGGCGGTACCGGGACGGGGCGCGCGGAACTCGTCCTGCGGTCGAGAGTGCGATGGACCCTCCCAGAGGCGGAGCACCGCACTCTCGACCTCGGACCCGTCCTCCCCGGGCCGTCCTCCGCCGGGCGAGCCCGCCCCTCCGTCCTTCCCGAACCCTCCGATCGCGGCCGGTCGACGACGCCCGGCCCACCGACCCCGGCCGCCAGCGGCACGGGCAAGTGCGAGAATCGGGGCGATGCGCCGTCGCCCCGCCGCGCTGCACTTCCACCGGCTGGCGCCTTTGCAGGCGCTGGTCGACTTCGTGCTGGCCGCGGGCGCGTACTGGCTCGCGTTCCGGATGCGGTTCGACCTGCAGCACGTCTCGGAGGCGTCGCCGAAGTACTCGAACCTCTTCAACCACACCTGGTACCTCGTGGCGGCGTCGGTCGTTCTCGCGATCTGGGCGTTCGGCGGGTACCACCGGTCGTGGCGCCACACGGACGGGCGCAGCGACTTCCGGACCGGCCAGGGCGTGGTGGTGGGCCTGCTCCTGTTCCTCGGCGTCAACGGGATCTTCCACCCGGCCACGTCGGTGAGCTCGACCGAGGGCATCACGACGACGTACCCGCCGCCCAGCATCTACGGGCTGGCGATCATCGCCGCGATCTTCCTGATCATCGGCGTGCGGGTGGTCGTCCGGTCGGTCGACGAGCGCCGGCTCCTGCTGGGCTTCTCGCGCCGCAGCGCCGCGAAGACCGCGCTGATCGTCGGCGCCGGCGAGGGCGGGCGCCTGGTGCTCAAGGAGATGCTCCGCAACCCGCAGCTCGGGCTCCGGCCGATCGGGTTCGTCGACGACGACGACGCGAAGCTGCGCACGCGCGTCGACGGGGTCCGCGTGAACGGGCGGATCGAGGACCTCCCGCGCGTGATCGACGAGCTCGATCCCGACCAGATCATCATCGCCATCCCCTCCGCCCCCGGCACGCTGCGCGCGGACGTCCTGCGCGCCGGCCGGCAGCGCGGCGTCCCGGTCCGGACGCTGCCGACGGTCTTCGAGCTGCTGCAGGCCGGCGACGGCCAGGTCGTCCGCCAGGTCCGCGACGTCCGCGTCGAGGACGTCCTCGGCCGCGACCCCGTCCTGATGGAGCTCGACCGCGTCGGGTCCTACCTGAAGGACCAGGTCGTCCTCGTCACCGGCGCCGGCGGCTCGATCGGCTCGGAGCTCTGCCGGCAGATCGCCCGCGTGGGGCCGCGGAGGCTCGTCATCCTCGACCACGCCGAGGACAACCTCTTCGCGATCGAGCGCGAGCTGCTCGACGACCGCCAGGTGCCCGAGGGCGCCGTCGCGTCGGTCATCGCGGACGTCAAGGAGGGCGACCGGATCCGCGAGGTCCTCGCCGAGCACCGCCCGACGACCGTCTTCCACGCCGCGGCCTACAAGCACGTGGGCCTGATGGAGGCCAACCCGGTCGAGGCGGTCCGCAACAACTCGATCGCCACGCGGCTGCTGACCCGGCTGTGCGGCGAGGCCGGCGTGGAGCGGTTCGTGCTCGTCTCCACCGACAAGGCGGTCACGCCCGCCACCGTGATGGGCGCCAGCAAGGCGCTGGCCGAGCTCGCCGTCGAATCCGCCGCGCAGCGCTGGCCGGACACCCGGTACTCGTGCGTGCGCTTCGGCAACGTCCTGGGCTCCAGCGGCTCGGTCGTCCCGATCTTCCAGCGCCAGATCGCCAAGGGCGGGCCGGTGACGGTCACCGATCCGGCGATGACCCGGTACTTCATGACGATCCCGGAGGCCGTGCAGCTCGTCATCCAGGCCGGCTCGCTCGGGACCACCGGCGAGATCCTCGTGCTCGACATGGGCGAGCCCGTCGCGATCATGCAGCTGGCCCGCGACATGATCGAGCTGTCGGGGCTCAAGCCCGGCGAGGACATCGCCATCGAGGTCGTCGGCAAGCGCGCCGGCGAGAAGCTCCACGAGGAGCTCTTCAACCCCTTCGAGACTCCGCGCGCCACGGCTGCGGATCGCATCCAGCGCGCGGAGCGGACGCTCTTCACGCCGGCCACGGTCGAGGCGATGTTCGACGAGATCGGCCTGCTCGTCCTCGAGGGCGACGCGCACGGCGTGGCCACGAAGGTCGCCGAGCTGCAGCGGGTGCACCGCGCCGCCGAGGGCCGCACGCCGGCGCTCGTGCCGGGCGCGCCGGGTGGCGGAGCCGACGGCGCGGCAGCGGCGGTCACGGATGCGCAGCCCGGCCACGGCGCCACGGTGCCGCCGGTCCGGGCCGACGCGACGGGTGGACTCGAACCCGGAGCGAACGCCTACACTGGTCCGCTATGACCTTCGAGGTCCCTGCGCTGGCAGCCGGTTTCGCCAGCAAATTCGATGAGATCGGGCCGTACATCGGCTTCGGCTCGCTGGTCGCCGTCGTCGCCATGGCGATCCTCGTGTTCGCGCAGGGACGCGAGCTCCAGCGCCTGCGCGAGTGGGCCGGCAGCTCGCCCGAGCGGCTCGACGCGCTCGAGCGCGAGGTCCGCGACGGCGCCGCGTCCCGCCTCGCCCAGCCGGTCCCGCGCGCCGTCCCCGGTGC
>NZ_JBFAPC010000047.1:0-35461 GCF_040675535.1 Patulibacter sp. NPDC049589
GATCGCCTCGCGGGCGGCCACGCGGGCCGCGCGGCGGGCCTCCTTGCGGCGCTCCGTGGTGGGTCCGTCCGCCGACACGAGCCCCAGCATCGCAGGCTGCGGAGCCCTCCGGGCCCGCCGGAGCCGCCCCGGCGGGGCCTCCGGTCGGGCCTCCGGGGCGTCCGTCGAGCCCGATTCGCCCCCGTGGGGCCGCCGGTCGGGCACACTGGGTCGGTGGAGTCCGTGTTCGGGATCGTGATCTTCTCCGTGGTCGGGATCTCCGGCCTGATCGCCGTCGGCACGTTCCTCTTCGGCGGCCAGCCCCCGCACAGCACGATCGGGGGCAACACGTTCGCCCCGTCGGTCAACGACCCGGGCGTCGAGACGCAGGAGATGCGCGAGGACGACGTGCGGCAGATGCTGGAGGCCCGCAACCAGCGGCGGATCGCCCGCGGCGAGGCGCCCGCGGACATCGACGCCGAGATGCGCGACCTGCTGTCGACCCCGCAGACGCAGGCGGTCGACAGCGAGGTCCGGGCGGAGGTCGAGGCGATCGTCGGGGCCCGCCAGGCGCGCCGGCGCCGGCGCGGGCGGCCCGAGGGGGACTTCCAGGCCGAGGTCGACGAGCTGCTGCGCAGCATCGCGGACGTCTGAGGCGACCCCCGGGGGCGCGGACGCCGTCCGCTCCGCGGGACCGCGGACGTGTGACGGGCGCCCCGCACGGGAACCTGCGCGGCGCGGCGGGGGCCGCGCCTACCATCGCGGTCGTGTCCTCCCCCGCACCCGCCCGTCGCCGGCTCGCGCCGGCGGGACTGGCCGCGCTGACCCTCGCCGTCGCCGTCCCCGCCGTCCTGCCCGTCGCGACCCCCCTGGCCCCCGCGCCCGCCTTCGCGGCGTCGAAGGCGAAGAAGAAGCCCGCCAAGCCGAAGTACACCGTCGAGGGCGAGCTGCGCAAGCTGCGCACCGCCGGCAGCATCACGGGCAAGGACCTGTCCGCCTGGCGCACGCTCTACCGCGACGTGACCGCCCGGGCCAAGAAGGCGCCCAAGGGCACCGCGAAGACCGAGCTGCTCGGCGTCCTGCAGAACACCGAGACGATCGCCGCCCGCCGCGAGCTGACCGCGTCGATCGCTCCCAGCGTGTTCCTGACCCTCCAGGTCAACCGCGACTGGTGGGCGTCCAAGGCCGCGCCGGCGGACCGCTCGCGGCCGGTCGTCGACGGCAGCCCGCTGACGTGGCAGTACTACAAGGGCGAGGGCCTGCAGATCCAGTGGCTGGCGACCTTCGGGCTCGCCAACGCGCTCAGCACCACGACGACCCCGGCCAAGCTCGAGCAGCTGCGGACGATCGAGGACGAGGCGTTGCGGCTCGCGTCCACCCGCGCCGGCGGCCCGGCCTGGCAGTACCTGTTCGACTTCGGCGGCGGCGCCCCGCCGTGGGGCTCCGGGATGGCCCAGGCCACTGCGATGCAGTCGCTCGTCCGCACGAGCACCAAGCTCGGCGACCCGAAGTACCGCGAGACGGCCCTGAAGGCCGTGCAGCTGCTCCGCACGAGCAGCCCGACCGGCGCGAGGTACAAGCGGCCCGGCGGCGACCACCTGCTGCTCTACACGTTCGCGAAGACCCGGGTGCTGAACGCGTTCTCCCAGACCGTCTCGGCGCTGCACGAGATCTCCGCGGCCACCCAGGACCCGAAGGTCAACGCGCTCTACGTGCGCGCCGAGCGCGAGCTGCGGGCCGAGCTCCCGTCCTACGACCTCGGGAACTGGGCGCGATACAACATCGGCGGCGCGAAGGAGACCCCCAGCTACCACCTCCTCTCGCGCGACAACATGCGGACGCTCTGCCGCGTCCTGACCGCCGACGCGGGCGCCTTCGCGGTCGGCCAGCCCGTCGCCGGTGCCCAGCCGCCCGCCCCCGCGGGTCCGTACTGCGCGATGGCCGAGCGCTTCACGCGCGACCTCACGCTGACGCCGAACGGGCCGCCGGCGCGCTCGCGCAGCGTGGGCGGCGCCCGGCTGACCGTGGACACGACGGGGGCCGTCACGGACACCGGCGCGTCGGTCGCCGCCCCGGCGCTCAGCCAGCCGTAGCGGCCGCGGGCAGGAGTGGCGCCAGCGGCGTGTCCGCGCCAGCGGTGCCGGCGGACGTCAACACGCGCACGTCCAACGGGCCTGTGCGGGACGTACCCCCGAGCCGTGATCTGCCCTCAGCGCTGGCCGAGCTCGAGGATGGCCAGGACGCGTTCGAGGTCCTCGCGGCTCTTCGCGTAGATCCCGGTGCCGGCGTTCTCGGGGTCAAACTCGATGCGTGCGGCCAGTGCACGGTCGGCCTTGCGGAGCTTCCGCTCGGCGGCCTCAGCAGCGTCGTACTCGGTCTCGATGTCGTCATCCGCGGCCGCGTCGTGCAGCGAGCCGTAGACCTGCCACCCGTTGGGGTCAGCGAACGGCTCCCACGGGACCCGACGCTTGCGGGGCGCGTAGCGCTGGTAGACGGTCGGCGGGTGGTCGGCGTCACGGACCAGGTAGGCAGCGAGCGCCGGCTTCACCGTGTCGGGATCCCAGGCGTCGATCCGGATCCACGACAACTTGCGAGAAAGGCCCTCGAACGGCGGATCCAACGGCGACGGACCGGGACCCGCATGCCAGACACCCTCGAACAGGTCCAGACGATCCAGCTCCGGAAGATGACGCAGAAACGACAAGTCCACGCTCACCGGAGCATCCGGGTCGCCGTGGACGATCAGCGTGCGAAGACCACGCAGTCCTTCCCAGTCGATCGCCGACGCAAGATGGGGCAGCGTTTCGACGTCCTCCTCGAACGTCAAGATGAGCGCGTCGAGAGTTTCAGGGAACCTCAGGCCCTCAGGGTTTCGGATCCCGCACTCGCCGACCCCGAGATCCCGAAGCGCGGGGAGGTTCGCGACCGGACGCAGGTCGACGCTCGCGATCCCACCGATGCGCAACCGCTCCAGTGGGAGGCCGTCGAGGCCATCGAGGTGCACGTCCCCGCCATCCAAGAGGAAAAGCTGCCGCAGGTCCGGGAAGCGCTGCAGCACGCGCAACCCCTCAACGTCGATATCGCCGACCTTCCGCAGCTCCAAGCGCTCGACGGTGCGACGCCCAGGCGCGAGGTCATCGATCGGCCCGGACCAGATGTACCCGTTGGGCCAGGTGTCCTTCCGCAACGTGCCCATCTACCTCGCGCTCCCGATACCGAGGCATTCCCGGCCCTTCGGCGAAATGTGCCTCACACGCCGACCGTCCCACCCGTGGAACACGTAGGTCGTTCTAGCTGACCGGGAGCAGAGCGGAGATCGGCACGCCGTCGACCCAGTCCCGCGCTGCCGAGACGCTGGTGCTGACGACGTCACGCCCCGTCGCCGGGCGCGAACCGCACCGGATACGTGCTCGCGTCGAAGGCACCGAAGAGATGCGAGAAGACACCGGAACTCCCGATCGCCGCAACGATCAGTCCGCTTGGAGTGCCTGCAACGCGAAAGGCGGCGCGGTCGTCATTCCGTCGGGCGTATCCACTGGAATCCGCCGTCTGCCACAGCCAGAGCTCGTCATCGCCCGGATTCGGCGACAGGCTCGCCCAGCGAATCACGCGAACATCGTTCCCCGGGAGATCTGAGCGATCGGCAAACTCCAACAGCTCGTCTCCGGGCCAGCGGAGGATCTCCGCCGGGTCGCACAGCTCGACGTGCACTCCGGCGTGCGCATCCGGGTCGTCCGTCGCGAAGGTCCCGCGACCGTACTCGTCAATCAGAGCTCGGAGCTCGTCGGGCACCGTCCCGCCGAGCTGCGCTTCAACGGCGCTCCACGCACCATCCGTCCGAGGCCCGCTTGGTGGCGGGGCCAGCCGACGTAGATCGTCGATCGTCGCATCGGCCCGGGCGCTTGCGGCCTCGCCAGCGGACGCACCCAGCGCGAGAAGTGGGAGTGTGGCCGGCTCGTCCAGCGGTTCGTCGTTTGCCCGACTTCTCGTCCATGTCCAGCGACTGGGCTCCGGCTCGTCGACGGTCGGGTCCTCGTCATCGAAGTACCGCGGAGACACGCGAATCAGGCCGGGCTCAGGCTCGCGAGCCCGACCGTCCAGCCACGGACAGTCCGTCGCCCCGAGCAGAGTGCGCAAGACGACATCGGCAGGAGACAGCTCGAGCAACCAGTACTCAGGACGCAGTCGAGAGAGCACCACGACGGTGTCGCGCGCGCCCTCGTCGGCCGAGACGTACAGCGCGCCGGTCGTCGTGCTTCCGACACCGTCGACGGACGCCCAGCTGATCAGCGTCCTGCCCACCACCGAAGCCGCGAGATCGCTGAGGGTGCCGGGGCCGTCGGTCGGGCGCGAGACGCCCCGCAGCGTCCAGGTCGCGTCGAAGGCATCCCAAGGCGCAGAGGACACCAGCGCTCGGTCCTCGTCCTCGTCAACGGGAGACCGAAGGGACACGCCCACCAGCGAGACGACATCGTCGTCCGGGTCAGGGACGTCCAGGCGCGCAGCGTCGTACGTCTCGACCAGCGCGCGGAGAGCATGAGGCCAGCGTCCCCCACCTTCGATCATCTCCCAAGCAGGAAGCCTCCGCCACCCGTTCGGTGGAGGAGCCAGACGACGCAGCATCTCCAGCGCATCGCCGATGTCATGGCCCTTTCCCATCTCAGCATCCTCCAGCGCGTCGGAGCGTGCGACCGTCCCGCGTCGTGAAGCCGAGATCGCGGCTGAACTTCGTCGCCCCGTCGTTCATCCGGCCCCCGGCGAGCTGTACATATGCCCGGACATGTGCCGGGTACTTCCCGTCAGCGTTGTACTCGACTCGAACGTAGTAGACGAAGTGGGCGCCAGCCCGGCGATTCGCCTCGACGATTCGCCTGATCGGATCCTCGATTTGCGCGCGCATCCGGTTGTTGTCTGCCTGTGTAAGTGGGACGAGATTCCGCGGGTCATCTCCGTAGCCACCGAATATCGTGCCGATCAGGTGACCCGCCGTCAGCGGGCGACAGCGTCGGTCGCGATAGTCGCGAAGCAGTGGCACCTTCTCACGAGCGGTCCTGTCAACTTTGCCGTAGCGACGGACGGGTGAAACTGGGTCCCGCCCCTCTTCGACTACGCGCGCCCGCTCGCCACGCATTCGGGCGCCCAGCGCGCGACCAAGGGTATCGCGTGGCCACGCATCCATCATGGGCCATGGATTGCTCCACGCACTTCCGTCCTTCGGGCGGTGGATCGTCCTGTTGTTGTTCGGATACTTCGAGAGCACGTTTGTCGGCTGCTTCCGCGGCGCGCGACTCTCGTTGCCGGCCAGGCCGTTCTCGTAGTTCTGGGGGGTGTTGCCTCGGGATCCGCCGTTGCCGCTGCGTCCGGGGAAGTCAGCCTCGCGTTGAGCTTGGGTGAGGCGATTTCGCCCTTCCCAGTTCGGAGCGCCAGTCCGGGCACTGGGAGCAGACGGGATCCGCCCGCCCCCTCCGCCGGACGGCCGTTGCGGCCGCGACTGTCGCAGCGTCGCCTGGTTTTCGACACGGGCGTTTCCGGCCTTGACGAGCGGACGCAGACCAGGGTCAGGAAACCCGATGGCCTTGTCGAACACGAGCACGCCGACAGGACTGTTGAAGTCGATCCCATCCGGATCGTGAACGACCATCGTTCGCTGCACGCGCGCGAACCGGGACAGCGTCGCGTCTGGTGCCCTCAGCGAGCGAATCGCAGCTTGCCGGAACCGCGGCTCCGCGTCGGTTCCGCGGCGCGCAGCGGCCCGAGCCCGAGGCTCCCCGAACTCGTCGGTCGACGGCTCCCGGTTACCGGGCTCGTCTTCCTCTGCCGACGGGCCCGGGCCAGGAGCGGGCCAATACCGGACCACCACATCACCGAGACCGGCACCGTCGCTCGGGTCGCGGCCAGGCGAGAACGTGACTCGGATCCTCGTCTCGTCGATGATCGTGTAGTAGGCACCGGGGCCAATCCTGATTGGTGCCCGACGGTCGATCTTGAGTTGCGGTCCGACGGTGAACGTTCTGGTGTTGCCGGCGCGGTCGGTGACGCGGAGCTTGAGGCGGTAGCGGCCGTCGTGGTCGAGCTTGGAGAGGTCGACGGGCACCGTCGAGGAGGTCGACTTGCAGCCGCGGTCGCAGGGCGGGACGGTCGATCCGAGAGGGATGGTGGTGCCGGATCCGACGCGTTGGGCGGTCAGGTCGACGCGGCCGACCCCGGACTGGGCGTCACGGGCCCGGACGGTGACGGGGATGGTGTCGGAGCGGTTGGTCCACTTCCGCGCGATGGCGTTGAGCTGCCCGCCAATCGTGCCGGACGTGGGCTTGGTGACGTCGCGGCGCACGACGAGCGTCTTGACGGTCTGGTTGCCGGCGTGGTCCCAGACGGTGACGACGTAGGTGCGGTCCTTCGTCGAGCTGTCCGTCGCGCGGTCCGTTGCGGCGGCGGATGCGGTGGCGGGACAGACCAGGCCGCCTCGGCCCGTGGTGCGGTGGTCGGGGTCGCAGGACACGGTCGTGTCGTTGAGCGTCCGCGTGGAGGTGCCCAGTCGCAGTTGGGTGCGGATCCGCTGGATCCCGGAAGACGGGTCGGTCGCGGTGACCGTCAGCTTCTGCGCTCGGCGCTTGTTGACCCACCCGTCGTCGATCTGCGGCGCCGAGGCGACATCGACCTGCGGGTCGTCGGGGTCGTCGAGGGTCAACTCGACCTTGCCGATCCGGCCAAACGTCCCCGTTCCGGACGGGATGTTCGGGCAGGCGTACACGTCGGGCCCCGGCGGGTCGGGGTGGCAGACCGTGAACAGCCACGCCTCGGCGGTCGTACCGCCGCCGTCGGGCGGGGTCAGCGTCGTCGTGGGCAGCGAGTACGTGGTGGTCGGACTGGCCTGGTCGTACGCAGGTCCGAAGTCCTGCGACTTGTCGACGCCAGGAGCACCGAACAAGCGGACCCGCAGATACTGATCGTCGTTCTCGTTGCGGTAGCGCAACGTGGAGAACACGCCGTTGGTGATCCTGGACGCGCCGGGGACCTGCCACCGCACGATCGTCCCGGGCCCGCCGAACTGGCTTCCCGGATTGCCGTTGTCGTAGAGCCGGCCGCCGAGTGGTGCCAGCACCAGGCCGCGGCCTTGGGTGGCGCCGCCGAGCGATGCCTGGTACCACGGGCCCGCAGGCCCGGTCGGTGGCTGCTGCTCGTTGACCGTCCAGTTCTCGTAGCCGGTCGAGGCCCGGCCCTGCCAGTCGTACGTCGCGGTCCAGGGACGGGCCTGGGCGGACTGGGCGCTCAGGCTCGCCCTGCACGCTCAGTCGCGACAGACGGCCGTTGGTGGTGACGATGTCGCAGTCGCCGGCGACCGCATCGTCGCCGGACGCCTTGACCGTGTCGGTCCCGGTGCCGCAGAGCGCCCGGCTGCCGCCCAGGTCGCTGGACCGGCTGATCGCCGGCAGCACGATCGTGTCGGGTCCGGCGCCACCATCAGGGTCACGGCAAGGCCGGGGCCGGCGGTCAGGCGGTCGCCCTTCGGGCTGCCGGTCACGGTCTCCACGTCGGCGCGGACGTCGTCGTGCTCGCCGGCCTGTCCATCGTTGGCATCGCCGCTGCCGATCGAGACGTCGACCGGTCGGATCCTGCCGGCGTAGGTGACGGTGTCGTTGCCCTCCGCACCGGACAGGACGTCAGGGCCCGAGCCGCCGTCGAGGGTGTCGTCGCCGTCGCCACCGTCGAGGAGATCCGCAGCAGGGCTCCCGATCAGGCGATCGTTCCCGGACGAGCCGTGCAACTCGACCGGGCCCGGGCCGGCGACCAGTGTGTCGTCGGCCGGCGAGCCGACGACGACCTCGATGTCGCCGGCGACATCGTCGGCTTCGCCGGGCGTCCCGTCGTTGGCCACGCCGTCGAGGGAGACGGCGACGCCTTGGGTCGCGTCGTCGTAGGAGACGGTGTCGCGACCCGGGCTGCCGTCGATCTGGTCGGCGCCGGTTCCACCAGCGAGCGCGTCGTCGCCGTCGCCGCCGTCGAGCTGGTCGTTGCCGCCGTAGCCGTTGAGGACGTCGTTGCCGTCGCCGCCGCGCAGCGTGCCGCTCTGCTCGTCGCCCTCGAGCTGGTCATTGCCGTCGCCACCGTCGAGGAGGTCGCCGCCGGAGGTGGACTGCAGCAGGTCGTTGCCCGCGCCGCCGAGCACCTGGTCGGTACTGCCGCCGCCGTCGAGGTCGTCGGCGTCTGCGCCGCCGTCGATCTGATCGCTGCCCTCGTCACCGGTGATCCGGTCCTGACCCGCCGCGCCAGACAGGGTGTCGTCGCCGTCCGACCCGGTGAGCTGATCGTTCCCATCGCCGCCTTCGATGGAGTCGTTGCCGGCGCCGCCGTCGGCCTGGTCATCGCCCGGCCCAGCAACGATCGTGTCGGAGCCGAGATCACCGTCGACCGTGTCATCGCCCCCGCCACCGTCGATCGTGTCCTGGCCGGCCCCGGCCAGCTGCTGATCGTCGCCTTCCCCACCGGTCAACGTGTCGTTGCCCGCACCCGCATCGAGCGTGTCGTTGCCCGGACCGCCGTCGAGCAGGTCATCCGACGCACCGGTCGAGACCTGGTCGTTGCCCGCGCCGGCGTGGACCTCTATCGGAAGCCCCAGGTCGCCGACCGACACGGTGTCGTCCAGGTCACCGGTATCGATCACCACCCGTGTCACCCCGGTGCGTGAGCACGTGGCGGTGCCCTCGCCGTCCGGGTCGGTGCACCCGGCGCCCAGCGTCGCCACCGCGCCGGCCTCGTCGGTCACGATCAGGTTCCCGTCCGGCGCGACATCGATGTCGACGCGGTTGGCCTCCCCGGCCGCTGCGGTCACGCGCAGCGTGGACCCGTCGACACCCGCGTCCCAGGCCAACGCTGTGCCCGGTGCGCACCCGAGGGCTCCGCAGGCGACCATCGTCGCGACCGTCAGCCGGACGCGCTGCCGGCGAACCGCCTCTTGGGTCAGTGAGCGCGTAGAACGCGCACGCGCACGCAACGCGGTGGTCAAGACCCGGGACGTCCACACGCGGCGAAGGTCTACGTCACCGCTGTACAGCGCAAGCGGGTCACCCAGCCGTGTCGTGCCGCTTCGAGCCGGTGGTATCTACCCAGCACGCCGGTCCGCCGTCGTGGCCCGTGCGCACCCGCCGGTCGGACGCGTCGCCAGACGGTTTGAACGAGGTTCCTCGACGACGGGACCCCGAGCAACGCGGTCCGGGCGCGTATACGCTCGCGGGCCGATGGCCACGCGGATCGTGCTCTACACCGGGAAGGGCGGCGTCGGCAAGACGTCGGTCGCCGCCGCAACCGCCCGGAGGATCGCCGCCGGCGGTGCGCGCGTGCTCGTCGTCTCGACCGACCCGGCCCACAGCCTGGCCGACGTGCTCGACGCCGAGGTCGGCGCCGACCCGACGCCCGTCGCCCCCGGGCTCGAGGCGCTCCAGCTCAACGACCGGGCCGAGCTGACCCGGCACTGGAGCGCCGTCCGCGACTGGGCGTCGCGCACGCTCGTCGGCCGCGGCGTCGACCGGATCTCCGCCGAGGAGCTGAGCGTCCCGCCCGGGCTCGAGGAGCTCCTGAGCCTGCTGCGCCTGGTCGAGCTGCGCGACGCCGGCGACCACGACGTCATCGTCGTCGACTGCGCCCCGACCGCCGAGACCCTGCGGCTGCTGTCGTTCCCGGACCTCGCGCACTGGTGGCTGACCCGGATCGTCCCCCGTCAGGAGGACCTGCTCGGCACCGTCCGTCCGCTCGCCCGGGCGGTCCTGGACATCACGCTGCCGGACAAGACCGTCCTCGACGAGCTGGCCCGGATGATGGAGAGCCTGCTGGCGATGCGCGCGCTCTTCGTCGACCGCGAGCACGTCTCGATGCGGCTGGTGACGACCGCCGACCGCGTCGTGATCGAGGAGTCTCGCCGGACCTACACCGCGTTGGGCCTGCACGGGGTCGCCACCGACGCGGTGATCGTCAACCGGCTCTTCCCCGACGACGTCGGCCCGTACTTCGCGGGCTGGCGGGACCGCCAGCAGGAGCAGCTGGGCGGGATCGAGGACGCCTTCGCGCCGCTGCCGATCCTGCAGGCGCCGTTCTTCGACCGCGAGGTCGTGGGCGCCCAGGCGCTCGACCGCCTCGCGGACGCCCTCTACGGCGGCGTCCGCCCGGAGGACGTGCTGCACGTCGGGCTCTCGCGCGAGCTCGAGATCGACGAGGACGGCGCGCGGCTGCGAATCGCCGTGCCGCTCGCCGACCGGGAGGACGTCGCGCTGCGCCGCGCGGGCGACGAGCTGGTCGTCGAGGTCGGGGGCCGCAGGCGCGCCGTGCTGTTGCCGCCGGCCATCGCGCACTATCGTCCGACGGGTGCGTCGCTGCGCGACGGGGTCCTCGACGTGACCCTCCGACCGCCGGCGCCCCCCGAGTCCGCATGACCGCCCCCGCGCCCTCCGACCCGACCGACGACGCCGTCCAGGACCTCCGCGAGCGCATCCTCGCCACGAAGGAGGCCGCCGAGCGGCTCCACGCGCAGGCCGAGGACGCCCGGCGCACCGAGGCCGGCGGCGGCACCCCGGCCGGCGGCTGGGCGACGCCCGAGGACCGCAGCGCCCGCGCCGACGACGTCCACGCGCTCGCGGAGCTCGTTCGCGCGCTGCGCGAGCTCGTGCCGTTCGAGCTGCGCGGCCAGGTCACCGAGATCCTGCGCCAGCTCCTGATGCTCGTCCGCGCGATCATCGACTGGTGGGTCGACCGGCTCGAGATCGAACCGGGCGGCACGCCCCGGGCGGCGACGCCCGCGCGCCCCGACGCCGCGCCCCGCGTCGAGGACATCCCGATCGGCTCGTGAACGACCCCGCCCCCCGCTCCTCCCGCCGCCCGGCCAAGCAGCGCACCGGTCTGCTGCACGCCGTGCGGGCCCTCAGCGCCGCGCAGCAGCGGACCGCCGCCGCGGCGCTCGTCGTCCTCGTCAGCCTCGGCACCCCCTGGTACGCGACGCAGGTGTCCTTCCCGGGCAAGGACCGGGCGGTCGACGGCACGATGTCGGGGATCACGGCGTTCTCGTTCGTCGAGGCCGGCGTGCTGCTCGTCGGCGTCGCCGTGCTCGCGCTCGTCTGGGCCCGGGCGACGGAGCGGCGCTTCAGCCTGCCCGTCGCGGACGGCACCGTCGTCACCGCCGCCGCAGCATGGATCGGCGTCCTGATCGTCTACCGGCTGTTCGACCGGCCTGAGAGCAAGATCGAGAACGGGACGTCGACCTTGGTCGGGCTATCGTGGGGGATCTTCGCGAGCCTGGCGGCCGTCGGGCTGCTGCTGGCCACCGGCCTCGACCAGCGACGCCGGGACGCCGAGGTGCGGGCCTCGACCGCCGCGCCCGTGGAGGGCCCCGTGGTGGATCCCGAGGACCTCGTCGCGCCCGCCGGACCCTCCGGTCCCCCGGCGCCGGGTGGGCGACCGGCGTGGGACGGACCCGACCTCCCGGCCGCGCCGCGGTCGTCCCCGCCGGCCGAGCGACCCGCGTGGGACGGACCGGCCGAGCGCGCCGTCGTCCCGCGGCCGTCCGCCCCCGCCGAGCGCCCGCGCGAGAGCCGCCCGGTGTCGCGCTCCTGGTCCTTCGACGACCCGCAGAACCCCGCGCCGCCGCCCGGGGATCAGCCGTCGCGGCGCCGCCCGACGCCCCCGCCCCTCGGTCGCGGCGCCGCCGCCGCGGAGCTGCGCGACGCCGGGCTCGGCGGCGAGCCCCGTCGCCGGGCCGCGCCCGACACCGATCCCGATCGGACGCGCGTGACGCCGCCCGCTCCGCGGACGGACCGCACGCGGGTCGTCCCGCCGGCGCCGCAGCAGGACCGCACGCGCGTCACGCCGGCCGACCCGGTCCCGGAGCCCGCTCCGGACCCCGCCACGCGCGTCAGCCGCCGCGAGCGTCGCCGCCGCGACGAGCGCTGAGCAGCCCTCCGCGGGTCCACACCGAGGGCGCGGTGCCGCGCGTCGGCGCTGACCCGCGCCGCCTACGGGTTCTTGTCGACGCTGCGCTGGGCGTCGCGCCGCGCGTCGCCGATCGAGCCGTCCGCCGGGGGCAGCTGCGTCGGCCGGAGCGTGTCCGGCGCCGGGCCGGGAGCGTCCTTCCAGGCCCCGAAGCCGCCGATGATCATCCCGAACGTCGCGAGGAAGAGCAGCAGGATCCCGCTGGCCAGGAGGCCGCGGACCCGCGTGAGGTGCCCGAGGATCGCCAGCACCATCGCGACCGCCATGAGGACGACGACGGTCTGCGCGGGGATCGAGACCGCGAGCGGGAGCCAGGACACCGGCCGAGGATCCCACAGCCACCACCCCGCGTGCGACGGAGCGTCCGCCGACGCCCACGGCCCGGCCGACACCGTGTCGGCCGTACGCACCGGGGGCTCCCGGGGGCGGGTCCTATGATGCGGAGGATCGTGACCACCGCGCCTGCCACCGTCGACGAGCTCGCCGCCGCCCTGCGCGACGTCGGCTACCTGCCCGGGGCGCGAACCGCCCTGGTCTCGCACCTGGCGGTCCAGCTCGACAAGCCGGTGCTCGTCGAGGGCCCGGCCGGCGTCGGCAAGACCGAGCTCGCCAAGGCGCTCGCCGAGGTCCTGGGCCGCGACCTCGTGCGCCTGCAGTGCTACGAGGGCCTCGACGAGGCCAAGGCCCTGTACGAGTGGAACTACCGCAAGCAGCTGCTGGCGATCCAGGCCCGCAGCGCGGCGGGCGACGTCGGCGACGGGACCAAGGGCGTCGACGACGACGTCTTCGGCCACGACTTCCTGCTCGAGCGGCCGCTGATGCGCGCCATCGCGTCGCCGACCCCGGTCGTCCTGCTGATCGACGAGATCGACAAGACCGACCAGGAGTTCGAGGCGATGCTGCTCGAGCTGCTGTCGGACTTCCAGATCACGATCCCGGAGCTCGGCCGGATCGAGGCGACGTCGCAGCCGATCGTGCTGCTGACGTCCAACAACTCGCGCGAGCTGACCGAGGCGCTGAAGCGCCGGTGCCTCTACCTCTGGCTGGACTACCCCGAACTGGAGCACGAGCTGGCGATCGTCCGCGGCCGCGTGCCCGGGCTCACGGCGTCGTTCTCGCGGCGGCTGGTGGAGGTCATCGCCGAGATCCGCGCGCTGGACCTGAAGAAGCCGCCGTCGATCGCGGAGTCGATCGACTGGGCGCGCGCCCTGCTGCTGCTCGGCGCCGACGACATCGACCAGGACGTCTTCCGGGACACCCTGTCGGTGATCGTCAAGCACCGCACCGACCTCGACCTCGTCGCCGAGCGCGTCGGCCTGCGGCTCCCGCAGGCGGGCGCGTCCGCCGACTGAGCCGCCCACACCGACCGGCCTCTCCCATCTCCCCGCCGCCCGCTCGCCCCCCGAAGGCCCTGAGCCCGCGCCAGCTGCGGCGCGCGGCGATCCACGCGGACATCGGGGACGGCCCGGTCCCCGGCGGCCTGGCGGGCCAGCTCGTCGTCTTCACCGAGGAGCTGCGCGGCGAGGGGATGGCCGTCGGCACCAGCGAGCTGCTCGACGCCACCGTCGCGCTGGGCGCGATCGGGTGGTCCGCCCGCGAGGACTTCAAGGAGACGCTCGCCGCGACGCTGGCGAAGTCCCCCGAGGACCGGCACGTCTTCGACCTCGTCTTCGACCGCTTCTTCTTCCGCGCCGCCGAGCTCGAGGCCGTCCGTCACGCCGCAGCCGAGGCCGACCGGGACGCCGACCGCGCCGGCGAGCACGAGGTCAGCGGCGACGGCGAGGGCATCGACGGCGACGCGGAGGGCGACGGCGAGGCGAGCGGGCCGCCGGACCTCGACGCCGTCCGCGATCTGATCGCCCAGGCGATCGCCGACGGCGCGAGCGGGCAGATGGCCGACCTCGCGTCCCTGGCGATCGGCAGCGTCGGCGGCCGCGTCAACGACACGGGCGTCGTCGGCGTCGACGTCCAGCGGATCCGGCGCGCGCTGGACCTCAAGCCCGACGCCGACCCGGAGGCGCCCGAGGGCGACCCGCGGCGCCAGGGGCTCCCCCGCGAGGGCATCCGGGAGTTCGAGCAGGCGCTGCGCCGCGAGCTCGAGCGCCGCCGGATCCAGCGGCTCGGCGAGCTGCCCCCGGCCCGGGCGCTGAACCAGATGGACCGCGCGCTGCCGACCGGCGCCGGCCAGTCGCTGGCGGACATCCACCGCGTCGTGCGGCAGCTCAAGCGGCGGCTGAACACCCAGGGCAACGAGCTGCGCGGGCAGCGCCGGCGGACGCAGGTCGACCTGCGCGCCACGATGCGCGCGTCGCTGCAGACCGGCGGGGTGCCCGTCGTGGTGAAGGAGCGGGCGATCCGGCCGCGCCGGCCCGAGATCTTCGTCCTGTGCGACGTCTCGACCTCGGTCACCAGCGCGTCGCTGTTCTTCCTCTCGGTGCTGCACGCGCTGCACGACGCGTTCCGCAAGATGCGGTCCTTCGTCTTCGTCGAGCGGATCTCCGAGGTCACGGAGCTGTTCGAGCGCGAGCGCGAGTTCGAGAAGGTCTCCCGCGCGATCGCCCAGGACGCCGGCGTCGCGGACGTCACCGGCTACACCGACTACGGCCGCGTCTGGCGCGAGTTCCTCGAGCAGACGCAGGACGATCTCAACCCGCGCTCCACGGTGATCGTGCTCGGCGACGCGCGCACCAACGGCCGCGATCCCGCCGAAGCCGCGTTCGCGCAGATCGCCGAGCGCGCCGGACGGGCGTTCTGGCTGAACCCCGAGCCCGCGCTGTACTGGGACTACGGCGACTCCGTGATCTCCCGCTACGCGCCGTACTGCCAGGTCCACGAGTGCTGGACCGCCGACCAGCTCGAGGCCTTCGTCACCGCGCTGACCTCCAGCGCGGTCACCGCCCCGGGCCCGGGGCGACCGCCGCGCTAGGTCGGCGGGCGGTCCGACCGCCGACGCGGCGGAGCTTGGCCTCGACCGCCAGGCGGGTCGTGCCGCGCAGGCACTCGTCGTCGCGCTCCAGCGCCCGGTGGGCCCGCCCCGAGCGGTCGCGGGTGCGGGACGCCTCGGGTGCGCTCACGGGCCGCCACGGATAGAGTTCGTCGCATGACGGAACTGACGCCTGCGGGGGACGCCGCCCCCGTCGTCCGGGAGAAGACGATCACCTGGGAGGACCCGCTGGCCACCGCGGGCGCGGGCGCGGCCCTGTCGGGGCTCGAGTTCCTGCGGAAGGTCGCGGCCGGCGAGATCCCGCCGCCGCCGATCGCGCGCCTGATGGGCTTCGGCCTCGGCGAGGTGGGCGAGGGCGTGGCGGAGTTCGTCGGCACCCCGGACGAGTCCGTCTACAACCCGATCGGGATGGTCCACGGCGGCTACGTCTGCACCATGCTCGACTCCGCGCTCGGCTGCGCGGTGCACACGACCCTCCCGGTCGGCGTCGCGTACACCTCGATCGAGATCAAGGTGAACTACCTGCGGCCCGTCCACGCGAACGCCGGCGAGCTGCGGGTGCTCGGCCGCGTCACGAAGCCCGGCCGGCGGGTCGCCTTCGCCGAGGGCGACGTGCGAAACGCCCAGGGCCGCGTCCTCGCGACCGCCCAGAGCTCCCTGCTGATCATGGGGCCCGCCTGAACGGCGGGCGGCCGGGTGCCCCGGCCCCGTCGCGGCCGGCGAGCGGGACCGGGAGCGCGGTCGACCCGCGCCCCGGGCCCGGGGCGGGCGGCCGGTCCGCGGACGGGCCAGGACGGACGGGCCGGTAGCCTGGGCCGCCGGTGCAGGACGCGACCCTCCCGGCCCCGCCGGCCGCCCCCCTCGTCGCGCGCGGCGTCCGCCGCGCCCTCGGCGGCCTGCCGGTCCTGGACGGGGTCGACCTCGACATCGGCCCGGGCGAGGTCGTGGCCCTCGTCGGCCCGTCGGGCTGCGGCAAGTCGACGCTGCTGGAGCTCGTCTGCGGGCTCCAGGCCCCCGACGGCGGCGAGCTGCGGGCACATCCCGCGGCGCTGATGCCCCAGCGCGACCTGCTGCTGCCGTGGCTGGACGCCCGCGACAACGTCGCGCTGCCGCTGCGGATCGCCGGCACCGGGCGCCGCGAGGCCCGGGAGCGCGCCGGCGAGCTCCTGGACCGCGTCGGGCTCACCCGCTTCGCCCGCAGCCGCCCCGACCAGCTCTCCGGCGGCATGCGCCAGCGCGTGGCCTTTCTGCGGGCCCTGGCCACCGAGCGCGACCTGCTCTGCCTCGACGAGCCGTTCGGCGCGCTGGACGCGATCACGCGGGAGGACCTGCGGGGCTGGCTCGCCGACCTGCTGGACGCCCGCCCGCGCAGCGTCCTGCTCGTGACCCACGACGTCGAGGAGGCCGTGTTGCTCGGCGACCGCGTCGTCGTGCTGTCGCCCCGGCCGGCGCGGGTGACCGCGGTGGTCGGCGTGGCGGCGGCCCGGGTCGGACGCGATCCCACCGACCCGTCGCTGGTCGCGGCGCGGCGGACGGTCCGCGACGCGCTGCACGCGGCGATCACCGGCGACCGCGACCACGCCGCCGCCGAGCGGGACGCCGACCACGGGGGCGGCGCGTGATCGGCCCGTCCCGGGCCTCCCGGCCCCCGGGCGACCGCCGGCCCCTCCCCCGCGCGGTCCGTGTCCTGCTCGGCGTCGTCGGCCCGCTGCTGCTGCTCGGCGGGTGGCAGGCGTACGTCCGGCTCGCCCACGTCGACGAGATCCTCCTCCCCGCGCCCACCACCGTCCTCAGCTCCCTGGTCGACGACCGCGACCTGCTCTGGCACGCGTTCGCCCGGACCGCGCAGGAGATCCTCCTCGGGCTCGCGATCGCGTTGGTGGTCGGCGCGCTGCTGGCCGTGGCGATGCACGTCTCCCGCGTCCTGCGGGCCGCGCTGGGCCCGCTCGTGATCGGCACCCAGGCGATCCCGCTGCCCGTGCTCGCGCCGGTGCTCGTCTTCTGGCTGGGCTTCGGGCTGACCCCGAAGCTCGCCATCGTGGCGATCATCTGCTTCTTCCCGGTGACGATCGCGACCCTCGACGCGCTGGACCGCGTCGACCCGGAGCTGCCGCGGCTGCTGCGGACGATGGGCGCGTCACGCTGGCAGCTGATGCGCTGGGTCGAGCTGCCGGCCGCCCTGCCCGCGGCGCTGTCGGGGGCGAAGGTCTCCGTCGCGATCGGCGGGATCGCCGCGATCTTCGCGGAGTACGCGGGCTACGAGCAGGGCGAGGGCGGGCTCGGCGGCGTCATCCAGACCGCGCAGCTGAACACCGCCCGGGCCTTCGCGGCCGTCGCGATCCTCGCCGTCTTCGCCGTGGTGACCACCGGCATCCTCGCGGCGCTGCAGCGCGTCGTGGCGCCGTGGGCGCACCGCCGACCCGGCGCCTGAGGCCGGCCCCCGCGACCGGACGCTCCCCCGCGAGCCGGCCGCCGGCGGCGCGACGTCGCCCCGGGGCGGGTCGCGCGTGCGGCCCCGGGGACGGGCGAGCCGATACCCTCGACGCGTTTGGAGATCCGGGGAGTCCTGGCAGGGGCTGAGAGGGCGCCGGGACCGCGCCGACCCGACGACCTGATCCGGTTCATACCGGCGGAGGGAGCACGATGCAACGATTCGACGGACCGCAGAGCACGCCGGGAGCCGGCCGGTGACGCGCCGACCGCTCGTCCTGCTGGTCGCCGTGGCCGCGACCCTCGGGCTCGCCGCGTGCGGCGAGAAGCAGGAGAACCTCTCCGGCACCGACAAGCCGCCGGAGGCCAAGCTCTCCCTGCTGCTCGACTACCTGCCCAACGCCGACCACGTCGGCATCTTCCAGGCGCAGAGCAGCGGCGGCTTCACGAAGGCCGGGCTCGACGTCGACATCAAGACGCCGGACGACCCCGCCACGGTGCTCAAGCTCGTCGAGGCCGGCAAGGTCGACGTCGGCATCTCCTACGAGCCCGAGGTCCTGCTGGCCCGCGCCCAGGGCCAGAACGTCGTCGCGATCGCGAGCCTCGTGCAGCGGCCGCTGACGTCGCTGATCAGCCTGCCGAAGGCCGGGATCACCAAGGCCTCCGACCTGGAGGGCAAGAAGGTCGGTACCGCCGGCATCCCCTACCAGCAGGCGTACCTCGACACGATCGCCAAGACGGCCGGGATCTCCCCGACGTCGATCAAGCAGGTCGACGTCGGCTTCAACCTCAACCAGGCGCTGATCTCCGGCAAGGTCGACGCGACGCTCGGCGGCTTCTGGAACGTCGAGGGCGTGGAGCTGCAGCAGAAGAAGCGCGACCCGAAGATCTCGCCGGTGAACGACCTGGGCGTCCCGAACTACTCCGAGCTCGTGCTCGTGGCCCGCGGCGACACGCTGACGACGAAGGAGTCGTCGATCCGCCGCCTCGTCCGCGCGATCGGGCAGGGCTACCAGGCCGTGCGCAAGGACCCGGCGGCCGGGGTCGACCCGCTGCTGGACGCCAACAAGGAGCTCGACCCCAAGCTCCAGCGCGAGTCGGTCGCCAAGACGATGGACGCGTTCTTCCCCTCGGGCAAGGACGCCAAGCAGCCGTGGGGCTGGCTCGACACCGACGAGTGGGCCGACTACGCCCAGTGGATGCTGACCAACGGCCTGCTGAAGAAGCAGATCCCGCTGGACAACGTGGTGACCACGGACTTCCTCGCGGGCGAGGGCGCCGGCGTCGGCCGCAAGACCCCGGACGGCGCGGCGCGCCCGGACCAGAGCCTGCCGGGCTACAAGGGCGAGTAGCGGGGCGGGGCCTCGGCCCGCGCCCCGTGGCCGGTCGATCAGGCCGCGGGCGGCGACGCGTCGATCAGGCCGCGACCGGCTCCGGAGCCGGTGCCGCCGGCCGCACCGGCAGCCCCGCCTGCGTCGCGTGGCGCCGGGGTGCCGCCGGGGCGCCGACCGGCACGGTGCCGGACCCGCGCGACGCCAGGGCCTCCGGGCGCGTCGCCATCACGTGCACGGCCGCCAGCGCGCCCCACGGGGCGTAGCGGGCCAGCCAGGCGTCGACCTCGTGCTCCGGCACCCGCGCCCGCGGGTCCCCGGTCAGGATCCGCCCGAGCGCCTTGCGCAGGTTGAGGTCCCCCGACGGCGGCCGGTCGTCGCGGCCCAGCGCCTGCGAGGCGACGAGCGCGAGCGTCCAGGTGCCGATCTCCGGCAGCCGGCCGAGCCGCAGCAGGACGCGGTCGGGGTCGCAGCCCGGCCCCGCGTCGATGCGCCCGGAGGCGAGCTCGCGGGCCGCGCGGTGCAGGGCCGTGGCCCGCTTCGGCGCCAGGCCGCAGGCCTCGAGGTGGGCGGGCACGAGCCCGTGGGCGACGGCCGCGGCGTCCGGGGCGTCCCGCAGGCGCGGGTGCGTCGCGACGTCGGGCGCCCGCGCGGGGCCGTGGCGGGCGATCAGGCGGCGCTCGATCCGGACGGCGTCCTCGTAGGCGATGAGCTGCTCGCAGACGGCGCAGAGCAGGGCCTCGAAGACCGACAGGCGCCGGGAGGGCCCTAGCCACGGCCGGGTGCGGATCGACGGACCGATCAGCGGGTCGTCCCTGTGCGCGGCGACGAACGGCGACAGGTCGACGTCGACCCCGAGGGCGAAGCGCCAGCGCTCCAGCGCGGCCGCGGCGGCCGCCCGGGCGGTCTCGGCGTCCGCGCCGCGCAGGGGACCGTCCCCGCCGCGCGGAGCGCCGCCGGGGACTGAGCGGCCCGGCGCCCCGCGCCCCGCGGCCGGGCCGGCGTGCACGGGCCGGGCGCGCGCCCCCAGCACCACGCGGCCGTCCCGCAGCTGGGCGGCGCGCAGCAGCACGTCGTGGTCGCCGGCGCGGACGAAGCGGAACAGGACGTCGCCGCGGCGGCGCAGCAGGCCTTCCGCCGTGGGCCGCGGCAGGCGGTACGGGCCGGGTGGCCCGATCTCGGCGCGGACCTCGATCACGCGGGGCAGGCTACGCCGCGCGGCGGACGCCCGCGGCGGACGGGCGTCCTGCGGAGCGATCCGGCGCCCACGCGGGGGCCGGAGGACGCACGGGCTCCTGCCGGGGGCCGTCCGCGGTGGGTCGGCCGGCGCTCAGCCGCCTCAGCGGTCGCCGAGCAGGTGCACGTCGACGAGGAACCGGCGGGTGCCCAGGACGGGCGGCATGCGGCGGGCGTCGCGGCGGCCGCGGACGGCCGCGACCTTGTTGGAGACGACCGCGGTGGCGATCGCCCCGGCCACGAAGCCGGTGCCGACGACCGCGGCGGCGGTCGCTGCGACGACGGCCGGGTTGCGGCGCGCGATCTCGCGGACGTCCGCCCTGGTGGTGTCGATCGCGTCGTGCGCGGCGGGGGCGGCGGCCACCAGCTCGGCGTCGACGAGCTCGACGACGTCCTCGTCCTGGCCGTTCAGCGCGGGCTCGGGAGGCAGCACGCGTCGGAGGATAGCGGCGGCCCCGGTCGCCCCGGACGGCCGGCCCCGGGCGGCGCCGTGGGCCGGCCCGCCGGCCCCCCGGAGTGGCTCGGCCGTGCTCCGACGGCCGGCCGCGTGATCCGTCGCCCGTACCGTCGGGCGCCCTCCGGTGTACAACCAAGGAGCGCCATGACCGACTCCTCCGCCCCCGCCGCCCCCGTCGACGTCTTCGCCAAGGTCCGTGGCCACGAGCGGGCCGAGCAGCTCGCGGCCGCCCGTCAAGCCGACCTCCTGCCGTACTTCCACGTGCAGGAGAGCGCCGCGCTGCCGGTCGTGACGATGGAGGGCGCGCAGCGGATCCAGCTGGGCTCCAACAACTACCTGGGCCTGACCTCCGACCCGCGCGTGATCGCCGCCGCGCACGCCGCGATCGACCGGTACGGGACGGGACTGACGGGCTCGCGCCTGCTCAACGGCACGATCCCCCTGCACCTGGAGCTCGAGCAGGAGATCGCCGACTGGATGGGCACCGAGGAGGCGATCGTCTTCTCCACCGGCCACCAGGCCAACGTCGGCACGCTCGGCACGATCCTGCAGCCGGGCGACACGGTCGTGGCGGACTCCGGCGACCACGCGTCGATCCTCGACGGCTGCCTGCTCTCCAAGGCGAAGCTGCGCCCCTTCCGCCACAACAAGCTCGACAAGCTCGAGAAGCAGCTCCAGCGCGCCCAGACGGACGGCGGCGGCATCCTGGTGGTCGTCGACGGCGTCTTCTCGATGGAGGGCGACATCGCGCCGCTGCCCGAGATCGCGGCCCTCTGCGAGCGCTACGGCGCCCGGCTGATGGTCGACGAGGCGCACGGCGCCGGCGTCCTGGGTGCCCGCGGCGCCGGCACGAGCGAGCTGCTCGGCGTCGAGGACCGCGTCGACCTGCGGATGGGCACGTTCTCGAAGTCGCTCGCCTCCGCCGGCGGGTTCATCGCCGGGTCCCACGAGGTCGTCGACTACCTGCGGATCAGCTCCCGCGCCTTCCTCTTCACCGCGTCCGCCGTCCCGGCGGCCGTCGGGTCGGCGCTCGCCGCCCTGCGGATCGTGCGATCGGACGAGGGGCCGGCGCTCCTGGCGCAGGTCCTCGACAACGCCCGCTACCTGCGCTCCGGCCTGGAGGGCCTCGGCTACGCGGTGCTGCAGCCCCAGCGCGTGAACCCCGAGGGGGCCGTCGAGACGGACGTCGTCACCCCGATCGTCACGGTGACCGTCGGCGACGACTGGAAGGCCGTGCTCCTCTGGCGCGCGCTGTTCGACGCCGGCATCTTCGTCAACACCGCGCTGCACCCGGCCGTCCCGCCGGCCGGCGCGGCGCTGCGCACCTCCGTGATGGCGACCCACACGCGCGAGCACCTCGACCGGGCGCTGGAGATCTTCGCGACGGTCAAGCGGGACTTCGAGGCCGAGCACGGCGCGCTGCCGGGCCCGGACCTTCACCGCTGAGGCCCGCCCCGCTCCACCTCGACGTCCCCGTCAGACGCGGTACGTCAGGCCGCCGCTGCGCTCCTTGAACTTCAGGCGCAGCACGCGGAACATCCCCGCAAAGACGAAGATCGCCACGAACAGCAGCGGCCACTGCGGCAGGCCGATGTCGGCGACGTTGAGGATCAGGCCGAGCCCGACGGCGCAGACCATCGCCACGACGGCGGAGATCAGCGAGGTGTGCGAGCGGTAGCCGGCCATGTGCTCGCGGACGGCGAGCTCGAGCGAGCTGAGCACCAGGAGGGCGAGGCCGCCCAGGACGAGGCCGGTGCTCTGCGAGAACAGGCCGATCGCGGCAACGACGATGCCGACGAGGATCAGGCCCTCGGTGATCGGCAGCGGGTGCCAGATCGGCTTGGGGGCCTCGCTGCGGTCCGCCTTGACCGACGGGGGTCCCGGCGCCGCCCGGCGGGTCTCGCGGGCCTTCTGGGCGCGCTGCGCCTTGGTCACCTTGACCGGCTGGGGCTTCGGGTCCGGCGCGGCACCCGTCCCCTCGGCCTTCGGGGCGGCGCCCCCGGGGCCCGTGCGGGCGCGCTTGCGGGATCGACGCTTCTTGTTCTTCGGTGGGGCCACGGCGAGACGAGGCTACCTTCCCGACGGGGTCGAGTCGACCGTGGTCGCCGGTGGGGCCGCGGCGCGCGCCAGATCCTCCATGCCCCGGACGAGCGCCTCGGGCCGCAGCCGGCCGATGATCCGCTGGGCGACGGTGCCGTCCTGGCGGACGAAGAGGACCAGCGGGCAGGCCGGGGCGCCCAGCAGCGCGGAGAGGCCGCGATCGCGGTCGTAGGCGACCGGGAGGGTCCAGCCGCGGGCGCGCACGGTCTCGGCGGTGTCGTCGTGCTGCCCGAGGGTCGCCACGGCCAGGGTCTGCAGGCTCGGGAAGCGTCTGCGCGCCCGCTCCAGCTCGTCCACGGCGTCGACGCACTGGGCGACGCCGCGGCTGAACAGCACGAGCACCAGCGGCCCGCGCCGCAGCAGCGCGCACGACGTGATCGCCGAGGGGGTGGTGACCGAGCACGCGGCCTTGTCGCCCCGCTCGCCCTGGCCGTCGGCGTCCGCGAGGTTCACGTCGTCGTGCGCGAGCTTCGGCTGCGTCGCCAGCGGGGCCGCGAAGACCGGCAGGCGCTCGCCGGGCTGGACGTCGCCGCCGGTCGGCCCGCGGTCGCCGCCGAGCAGGGTCGTCAGGCCGGCGAGCACCACGAGCGCGATGCCCGCGACGGCCAGCCAGCGCACGCCGACGGCCTGCGCCCGCTGCGAGGCGGCCTCGGCGGCCCGACGGATGCGCGCGGACTCCTCGTCGGTGCGCGCCGGGGCGACGGTCCCGGAGCGCCGGCGGCGGCCGCGACGGCGGCCGGCGGGCACCGGCAGGTCGTCGTCCCCGGCCTCCGGGGTGTCGCCCGGCGCCGGGGCGTCGGCGGCCTCGCGGGCGTCGGCGTCGTCCTCCGGGAAGGCGAAGGGGTCTTCGGCGGCGCCGGGGTCGGGGGCGTCCGCGGCCTTGCGCGCGTCCGCGTCGTCCTCCGGGAAGGCGAAGGGATCCTCGGGGGGCTCGGTGCTCATCGCGGCTCCGTGGCGGGGGACGGGGTGGTGCGGCGCGCGGCGAGGCCGGCGACGGCGGGCAGGACGACGACGACCGCCAGGACCGCGACCGCGAGATCGAGGACGGTGATCAGGCCGAACTGCCGGAGCAGGGGGATGTCGGAGACCGCGAAGCCCGCGACGGTCGTCGCGGCCGACGCGCCGACGGCGCGCCCGGTCGAGGCGGCCGTGCGGGCGATCGCGACGGCGTCGGGGTGGCCGGCGGCACGCTCCTGACCGTAGCGTTCGACGAGCAGCACCCCGAACTCGGTGCCGATCGCGACGACGAGGGCGCCCAGAACGACCGAGAGGGGGTTCAGGGGCAGCCCGAGCAGCCAGGTCAACAGGCCCGACCAGCCCGCGGCGAGCGCGACGGGCAGGACCGGGACCAGCGCGCGGCGCCACGAGCGGGTCGCGAGCAGCAGCACCCCGCCGACGAGGACCAGGCCGGCCACGAGGGTCAGGACGCGCCGCAGCGGGGCAGAGATCGACGCGCCGGCCTGCCCCACCAGCACCGGCAGCCCGGTCACCGTCGCGGTGACGCCGGACGGCGGACGGGCGACCGCGGCGCGCACGCGGTCGAGCGTCCCCGTCTGCTCCTCCACCGATCCGAGCGGGATCCCGAACGACAGCAGCGCGTCGCGGCGGTCCGCGGTCAGCTGCGCGCCGACGAAGTAGTCCGGCAGCGATCCGAGCTCCGTCTCCGCTGCCGCGGTGGTGGCGATCCGCGCGGGGTCGGTGCCGCCCAGGAGCGTCCGGAACGGGACGCCGAGCGGGCAGATCCGCGCGCCGACGCAGCCCTTCGTCCGGTCGTAGCCGGCGTCGGCGAGGATCCGCGTGCGAGCGGCGTCCATCCAGGCCAACGTCTTCGGCGCGGCCAGGTCCCGGCCCCGGACGAGCACCTGCACCTCGCCGGACTGGCCGGTCGCCCGCTCGAGCGCGCGGACGTCCTTCAGCGCCGGCAGGTCGCCCGGGACGAGCCGCTGCAGGTCGGTCTCCACGGGCTCCCCGCTGCCCAGGGCGATCCCCGCGACGGCGAGGACGGCGCCGAGCCCGAGCACCGCCCGCGGCCGGCGGTGCGCGCCGATCACGAGGCGACGGACGACCGGGCCGGTGCCGATCCCGGGACCCGGCGGGGTCTCGGCAGAGACGGCGGGCGTCGCCCCGGACGGCCCGCCCTCGGCCGGTGCCGTGGCCGCGGGCGCTCCCGCGGGCGCGGCGCCGTCCGTCGCCGGCACGACGCTCGATGCCGAGGGCCCGGCGGTGGCCGTGGCCGCGCGGGACGCCCGCCGGCGCCCCCACGGTCGCCCCGCCCCCTCCGGGCGCGCGTGCAGCACCAGGCCGATCGTGAACGCCGCCCCCACCGCGAGCGCCACCCCGGCGATCAGGACGAGCGCGAAGCCCCGCACCAGCGGCGTCGGGGACGCCAGCAGGGCGAGGAAGCCGGCGAGCGTCGCCCCGGCGGCGAGCAGCACCGGCCGGCCGCCGCGGGCGACGGCGTCCCGCACGGCGTCGTCGGGCGTCAGGCCCCGCCGCCGGGACTCCTCCACCCGGGCGTGGAGCTGGACCCCGTAGTCGACCGCCAGGCCCAGCAGCACGGGCAGGGTCGCGATGGTGCCGAGGTTCACCGGGATCCCGAGCAGCCCGATCGCTCCGAACACGACCAGGACGGTGCCGAGCGCGAGGCCCAGCGGCCAGAGGCGCCGCCGCTCGGGGAAGGTCAGGGCGAGGACCGCCGCCATGACGAGGACGCCAGCGGCCAGGAGCGCCAGGAGCGCGGACTCCAGCTCGTCGGCGACCGCGCCCACGAGCACCGGCGAGCCGGAGACGACGTAGTCGCCGCCCTGCGTCAGCGCGAAGTCCTTCAGGCCCACCGCCCGGCGGACCAGATCAGCGGCCTTCCGGCGGTCGTCGTCGGACAGGCCCGGTCGGAGCCGCATCGCGATCAGCCCGGCGTCGGCGGTCGGGAAGACCGGCCGCAACAGCTCCGTGGGCGGCCCGTCGGCGGACCCGCCGAAGACGAAGCGGCGCACGAACGACGGGTCCGTCGCGGTGACGCCCTGGATCCCGAGCCCGTAGGACGCGGCGACCTGCTGGAGCTGCGCGGTCTCGCGGTCGAACGCCTGCTCGGCGGCCCGGCCGGCGGCGGCGACCTGCGCCTTCGACCGACCGGCGCGCGTCGCCGCGTCCTCCGCCGCCTGGACCTCCGTCCCCGGCCCCGCCTGGACCCGCTGCACCGTGGCGGCGATCTGCTCGTTGAGGGCCGTCGCGCCCGTCGAGATGAACGTCGCGGGCCCGTAGACGACCTGGGCGGCCCGCATCCGGCGCAGGCCCTCGCACGGGCCGTCCGCACCGCCGGGCAGGGCGACGGAGTCCGGCGTGCGGCCCCCGAGGCAGCCCTCGAGGGCGAGCACCTTCGACAGGTCGCCGGTCAGCGTGAGGTCCCGGGCGGACTCGCGCAGCAGGACGACGATCGCCTCGTCGCCGAAGCGCTCCGCCACGACGCGCTGGGCGCGGTACTCGGGCGAGCCGGTGCCGACGATCGTGCGCACGGCGGCCGACGTCCCCAGCTGGGCGACGCCGGCGACGGCGAGCACCAGGAGCAGCAGGGCGGCCGCCGCGACGCGCCGCGGCCGGCGCAGCGACCACTCGACGAGTCGGGTCATGCGGTCGCGAGCCTAACGACCGCGGGCCCGTACCTCCCTCAGCGGTCCGCGGGGACCTTCGGGACGTCCGTGCGCGAGCCGTCCGCGTTGACGAACGGCGCCTGCTGGACGCACGGCGGCGACGCCGTCGAGAGCGACGAGCCGAGCAGCGAGAACACGCTCTGCAGCGGCCCGACGTCGGTCGGCGAGCGGGCGCACTGCCGGCCCTCCAGGACCGGCAGGCCGGACCCGAGCTGCGAGAAGATGCCCGGCTGCGCGTACGCGTTCGGGCGGTTGCTGGGCGTCCGCCGCTTCTGGAGCGCCAGGTTCTCGAGGTTGATCGGGGTGATCAGGCGCAGGTAGCCGTAGCGCGTGCCGTCCGCGCCGGGGGCCGAGGCCTGCAGCGACGCCGCGGCGTTCGTGAAGAACGAGCGGGTCTCCCCCGGATAGCGGCCGAGGAACTCGGCGGCGGGGTTCGTCTGGCGCAGCAGCGGCTCGAGCTGCTGCAGCGCGGGCCGCAGCGCGTCGGTCGTCCGCTGGATCGCCGGGATGCCGGCGCGCGACGCGTCGACGAGCGGGTCGAGATCGGCGAAGAGGGCGCGCAGGTCGGGCGAGAGCCGCTGCAGGTCGGTCAGCGTCGGCGAGAGCTCCTGCGCGACCGGGGCGAGGCGCGCGACCAGGGGGTCGGCCTTGCGCTGGAAGCGGGCGACCCGCTCGACGGTGCGGCGGGCCTGGCGCTCGAACGGCGCCAGCGCCTGGACGCCGGTACGCAGGCTCGCGGCGCGGCGGTCGGTGATCGTCAGCAGCCGGTCGGCGTCGGTGATCAGGCCGGCGAGCTCGCCGCGCCGGGCGCTGAGCGCACCGACCGCGACGCCGCCGTCGCGCACGAGCCGCGAGACGGCCTGCTCGTGGTCGTCGAGGACCCGCAGCAGCGTGGAGCCGTCCTGCGAGAACGGCGACAGGGTGCCGATCGCGGCGGAGAGGTCCGCCCCGCGGCCCTGCAGCGCCGAAGCGGAGCTCTGGATGCCCTCCTGCAGCGCCCGGCGGGTCGGGGCGTCGAAGGTGCGCAGGACCTCGTCGAAGTCGACCGCCTCGCTGACCCGACCGGCCGCGAGGGCGCCGCCGTCGGGGACCTTCGGCCCGGTCGCGGTGCCCGGCGAGAGCTCGACGTACGTCTCGCCGAGCAGCGTCTTGCTGCGCAGCGTGGCGCGCGTGTCGCGCGGGACGGGCGCGAACCGCGGGCGGATCTCGAGGACGACGTCGGAGCGGCCGGTCCGCCGGTTCGTGTCGATCGACTTGACCTTGCCGACGGGGACGCCGGAGATCCGGACGTCGGACTCGGTGACGAGCTGCGCGCCCTCGTCGAACGTCACGTGCATCCGGTAGCCCTCGGCGCGCAGCGGCACCGAGCCGCCGAACGACGTCCAGAGGAACAGCAGCAGGCCGAAGCAGGAGCCCGCGAAGGCGATCATCAGGAGGATCCGGGCGGGGCCCGGGGAGCTGGTGCTCATCGTCCGCCCTTCCCGCCCGTGCGGGGCGTCGTCGTCTGGTCGGTGGCGGGCCCGGGGTTCACCGGGCACGAGCCGCCCTGCGCGATGCCCGCGAAGACGCCGTTCAGCAGCGACGCCACCGGGTTGACGGTGCCGACGCCCGCGAGGTCCTTCAGCGTGTCGCAGGTGACCATCAGCTGGCCGCGGCGGATCGGGCCGTTGGCGTCCTGCGTGTTGAAGATCCAGGGCGCCAGGTGCGACAGCCACTGGGTCCAGAAGAGGTAGCCCTGCTCGTCGCCCGGCGGGTCGTACGCGAGCATGTTGCCGGCGAGGTTGAGGTCCTGGAGGGTCGCCGTCGCGTCCGGGGCGATGTCGTTGGTCGCCGCGACGGCGGTGCGCAGGCGGCGGATCGTCGGCAGCGTCTGTCGGGTCAGCGGCAGCAGCTGGTCGCGCAGCACCGGCGTCGTGCGGCGCAGGAACGGGTGGGTCGAGCGCAGCGCGGGCGCGAGGGCGTCGGCGACGGGCAGCAGGGCCTGCGTGGCGGGCCGCAGCTCGGTCGCGAGGCCCTCGGTGTCCGTGAGCGCCGCCTGGGTCGTGCGCAGCGTGCCGGGCAGGGCGCGCAGCGAGGCCCGCAGCTCGGCGCTGCGGCTCGCGACCGTGCCGACGACCGTGTTGGTCGTCTCCACCGCGCGGACGACGTCGCCGCGGCGGCGGGCGAGCTCGTCGCTGATCAACCGCAGGCTGCGGATCGCGTGCTTCGTGTTGACGGCCCGGTCCTCCAGCGCCTCGCCGACGCGCCGCAGGTCGCGGGTGACGGGACCCGTCGCGCGGATCGCGCGGGAGAGGTCGCGTGCCCGCGCCTGCGAGCCGACGCCCTGGCGCGTGGACTGCAGCAGCAGCTGGAGCGCGGCACGGGTGTCGACGTCCAGCGACGCGAGGATCTCGTCGGGGTTGACGTTCGGGGCGGTGCGGGCCTCGGCGATCGTGAAGCCCTCGCCGACCTTCGGCCCCGACGGGCTGCCGGGGTCGAGCTCGAGGACCATGTCGTTGAGACCGGTCTTCGGGCGCAGCAGCGCGGACGCGTCGCGGCGCATCATCGCGGCGTACTTCGGGCGCAGCCGGAAGCCGACGCGGGCGCGGCCGTCCTGCACCCGCACGCTGGTGATGTCGCCGACGTCGATGCCGGCGATCGTCACCGTCTGGCCCTGTCCCGGCGTCAGCGACTGCCCGGTCGAGAAGACCGCGTTGAAGCTCACGCGCTCCTGGCCGCCGGGCAGCCAGGACGGGAACGCGACGCGCTGCTTGCCGAGGATGAAGACGGCGACGCCCGCGGCCAGCAGGACGTTGAAGGCGATCACGGCCACCCAGCGGCCGTGGCTGCGGAGCGCGCGGATCACTTGTCCTCCTTGCCGGACGACTTCAGCGCGCCGAGCGCCTGGCCGAGGCCGCGGGTCAGCCGCTCGTCGTCGGCGGCGCTGGACGCGCCGACCGCCGCGCGCCCGCGCGGGGCGGTGCCGTTGGCGCGGCCGACGACCGCGGCGGCGTCGCCCGGCGCGGAGCGCGCCTGGTTGGCGTCGGGGACGGGCTGGGTACGGCAGGCGACGTCGTCGCGGTACGGCGGCCGCGAGGCGGGCCGGACGGGCCGGACGCCGATCGGCGCGTCGGACGCGGCCGCCAGCAGGTTGCCCTGCTCGCCGACGGGGCCGAAGTCCAGGAGGTTCGGCCCCAGGCCGGTCTGGACCCGGGCGTACGGGCCGTTGCCGTCGCTGTTCTGGCCCTCGCCCGCCAGGCCGACGAGCCCGTAGAAGAAGCTCTTGTAGACCTCGCGGCCCGTCGTGAAGCGTCCGTCCTCGACCTTCTGGTTGCCGGCCGGGATCACGACGCGGTCCAGGCACTGCGCGGCGTCGTCGAGCTGCGGGAAGAGCCGGCGGCCCTCGCTGGTCAGGCGCGTGAGGACGGGGACGGTCGGGCGCAGCTCCGCGACGAACCCGCGCAGCGCGTCCTTGGCGGTCAGGCGGCGGGCGGCGGCGACCCACGGGAGCGCGTCGTCGACGGTCGGGCCGGTCTCCTTCACGCCCGGCAGCAGGTCGCGGGACAGACGGCGGACGCCGGGGAACGCGGCGTCCAGGCGGGAGAACGCGGCGTCGGCGCGCTGCAGGGTCGGGTCGAGTTCCCGCAGCGTGCCGCGCAGGGCGCCGCGGTCGGCCGTCAGCGCGCCCGTGACCGTGTCCAGCGAGCGCACGGCGCCGCGCAGCTCCGCGGTCCTCGGCGCCAGCGAGCTCGTCAGCGCGCCGGTCGAGGCGATCAGCGCGGAGAGGTCGTCGGGGGCGACGCCGCGCAGCGCGTCGAGGTTCGTGCGCGTCGTGCGCAGTGCCAGCGGCGCGTCCACCAGGGTGCGGTTCAGCGCGTCCGCGGCCGACGGCGGGTCGCTGAGCGCGTCGCCGAAGCCGACGATCGTGCGCTGCAGGTCGCGGCGGACCGCGCCCGGCAGCGCGGTCAGCAGCTGGTCGACCTGCACGGCGGAGGCCGTGCGCGTGATCGGCAGCGTGCCGTTCTCCCCCAGCGGCGGCGCGGACGGCGCGCCGGGCTGGAGGTCGACGAAGAAGTTGCCCTCGAGGAAGATGCGCGGCCGGATCTTCAGCGTCGCGTCGCGGCGGATCGTCGGCGCGTCGTCCTTGAGGTCCATCCGCACCACCGACGTCGTGCCGTCACCGCGGGCGTCGACGGCGGTGACCTTGCCGACGAGGATGCCGGCGATGCGGACGGGCGAGCCCTTCGCGATCGCCTGCGTGTCCGCGACGACCGCGTTGACGCGCACGCCGTGGGTCCCGGGGACGTGGCCCTTCGTGATGCCGAAGGCGACGATCAGGGCGAGCAGGAGCAGCGTCAGCACGCCGGCGAGGACGGGCGACATGCCGCGGGCGTGGGCGCTGCGGGGGCGGCGTCGGAGGAGCGGCACGCTACTTCTCCAGTCCGGGGCTGCGGTCGACCGTGGTGCCCTGGTCGCCCGGGACGCTGCCGATCCGGCCGCCGGGCGCGAACGGCTCGTTGCCGGCCTCGCACTCCACGGGCGCGCCGGGCTGGCCGACGTTCGGGTACGGGTCGTAGTTGAGGTCGGCGGCGGGCTTCGCGGTCGGCAGCGTCTGCTGCGGCGCGAGCATGAGGAGGATCCGCTCCCAGGTGCCGTACCTGTTGCCCTCCGACAGGTGGTTGGCGAGGTTCTTGCCGAACAGCGTGATCGCGTTGCAGGTCACCTGCGCGGGGGTCAGCTGGTCCAGCACGGGGCGCAGCACGGTCGCCGCTCGGGTCTGGGCGTCGAGGCTGCGGGACACGGCGGGGTCCTTCGCGAGCGCGTCGACCGAGCCGAGCGTGTCGTCCAGCCGGGTGTTCAGCTGCGGCAGGCGCGGCAGCGTGCGGGTGCCGCGCTGCAGGGCGGCGGCGATGTCGGGCGCGGCGACGCGCAGCGCGCGCAGGCCGGGGCGCAGGTCGTTCAACAGCCGGCGGGTGCGGCGCAGGAACGGCCGGGTCTGCGGCAGCCGCAGCGCGACGGAGCGCTGGAGCGGCACGCCGTCGGAGATCGCGTCCTGCAACTCGGGCGCCGCGACGCCGGCCAGGGCGCTGAGCGTCCCGTCGAGGTTGCGGATCAGGCTCGCCTGGGTGCCGGCGACGGGCGCGACCTCGCCGGCCGTCCGGCCCAGCAGGCCGATCGTCCCGGCCAGCGCCGTCCGCGGGTCCGCGAGGTTCGACATCACGGGCGACAGGCGCTCGAGCAGCGGGCCGAGCGCGTCGACGGCGCTGCCCAGGGCGGCGCCCCGGCCGGCCAGCGCGTTGCCGAGCTCGCGGTTGCCGCGCTGGTACGCGCGGCGGGTCGGGTCGTCGAACGCGGCGGTGATCTGGTCGAGGTCGACGGGCTCGATCTTCGCCTGGGCCAGCGCCAGCCCGCCGCCCGGCGGCACGGTGGCGCGCGAGCGGCCGCGCGTGAGCTCGACGTACTTGAGGCCGAGCGCCGAGCGGGAGCGCACGAGCACGGTGCTGTCCTGCGGCAGCCGCCCGACGTCGCGGTCGAGCTGGAGCTTCAGCGTCGCGTGGATCCGGCCGGTGCGCGGGTCGCGCGTCGGCGTGACGTCGGAGACCTGGCCGATCCGCGCGCCGCCGAGGCGCACGTCGTTGCCGGCCAGCACGTTCTGGGCGCTCGGGAGCTCCACGCGGATGTCGTAGGTCTTGACGAACGGCAGGCCGCGGTTGGCGTTGTAGGCCAGGACGACGCCGACGATCGCCAGGAGGACGGCGGCGGCGCCGATCAGCACGGGGCTGGCGGCGATCGAACTGCGGCGGCGCATCAGTCGCCCGCCCCCAGGAGGTAGCGCAGGAGGCGCGAGGCGGCGTCGACGGGCGCCGTCGCGCCGGGGATCGGGTCGTCCTGGACCGCGATCGGGGCGTCGGACCCGCGGGACGTGCCCGGCGTGGTGCTCGGGTGCTTCGACGCCGTGCCGCGCTTGGCCGCGAGCTGGTCCAGCCGCAGGATCAGGCCCTTGTAGCGGGGCTCCTTGCGGGCGGCGGCGAGCACACCGGTGGGCGACGCGCCGGCCAGGACGCGCCGGCTCAGCGTGGCCTCGGGGGTCTCCCCCGGCAGCTTCGCCGCGGTGGACGCGGAGCGCGCGCCGGCCACGTCGCCGAAGCGCGCGGAGCAGCCCGCCACGGGGGTCGTCGCGAAGAGGCTGCACGGGCTGACGGTCGCGTTGATCCGCAGGTAGTGGCCGACGTCGTCGTAGGCGTTGATGGCCAGCACCTGGAAGTAGACGTAGTCGAGCAGGCGCTTGAAGCCGCCGGTCTCGCGCAGCGAGGTCGTCAGCGCGCGGGCGTTCTGCAGGACGGGCTTGGCGGTGCTCGCGACCGTGCCGAGCTTGCGGATCACCGGGTCGGCGTCCTTCAGCGTCCTGCGGGCGCGGTCGGCGGTGCGGCCGAGGTCCTGCACCGGCGCGATCGCCGCGGTCCCGAACGGGCGCAGCGCCTGGAGGACCTGCAGGCCGGCGGGCGCGGTCCGGCGCAGGTCCCGGACGACGGGGGCGCCCTGGCGCGCCAGGCGAGAGAGCTCGCGGGCGGTCGGCCGCAGCTGTGCGAGCGTCGTCGGCAGGCGCCGCAGGTCGTCGTCCAGCGCGGTGCGGCGGCCGGCGACGGCGGTCTGCAGCTCGGCGGCGCGCGAGACGAGGTCGCCCAGCGCGGCGCGCTCGCCGGCGACGGGCCGCAGCGCGCGGTCGCCGTCGAGGGCCAGGGCACGCAGTCGGCGGTTCTGCCCGTCCAGCAGCTGCAGGACGCGGTCGGTCTGGTTCAGGCCCGGCAGCGCGGCCCGCAGGGCGCGGCGCAGCGACCCGCCGCGGGCGGCCAGCCCGACGCCCAGCTCGTTGATGAGGATGGCGGTCCGCTGGCGCTCGGGCAGGCGGTTCATCCCGACGACGAGGTCGAGGTCGATCGGCTTCGTGGTCTGCGAGACCGGCAGGAGCCACTGGCGCTGCCCGCCGACGGTGACCCGGCGCAGCGGCGGCGGGAGCGTCGCGCCGGTGCCGCGCGGCTGCGTCGGTGTGCACTCGACGTAGCGCTCGCCGATGATCGACTGCGGCCGGACGGTGCACTGCGCGTCGGAGCGGAAGTCCTGGAAGGCGGTGTCGTCGATCTTCAGGACGAGGACGGCCTTGCGGTCCGGAGTGACGTCGGTGTCGTCGACGGTGCCGACCTTCGCGCCCGCGACGCGGACCTCCTCGCCGGGGATCACGGCGAAGGCGTTGTCGAAGATCGCCCGCACGCGGTAGCCGCCGTCGTCCCCGCCGTCGCCGGACGACGACGTGAGGACCACGGCGAGCACGGCGATCACGAGGACGCCGAGGACGATGGGGAGCGCGCGGCGTCTCATGGGCCGGGGAGCACCGCGCCCGAGTCGCAGTCGAGCGGCTCGTCGCTCTTCTTGGGGTCGTTGGAGCCGTCGGGGCGGATCTGGGTGGCCGTGCCGGGGCAGCGCCGCGCCCCGACGTCCTCCGAGCCCGCGCCGGCGAGCGGCCCGAGCAGCTTCACGAGGCTGCGCACGGCGGGCCCGATCACGCTGTCGCCGACGAGGGCGTTCTCGTTGATGATCGGCTGGATCCGGGCGTAGTGCCCGTTGGCGTCGTAGCCCGCGGACGCCTGGGAGAAGTCGCGCAGCCAGCCGACGAAGTCCGGCGTGTACGGCCGGACGAACGTCGCGACCGGCACCGCCGCGGTGGCCGCCGCCGCGGTGTTGCGCAGCGCCGGAACCGCGGCGTCGGCGAGCGCCGGCGTGCGGTGCAGCAGGTCGATCAGGTCGTTCTGGGCGCCGGGCGTGCGGACCAGCCGGCGGGTGTCGGCGATCGTCGGCACCGCGGCGCGCGCCAGCGGGCGCAGGCGGCGCAGCAGCGGCGCGAGGTTCTTGGTGGCCGGGAGCGCCGCGTCGACGAGCGGGTCGGCGGTCTGCAGCGTGGCGTTCAGGCCGCCGAGGGTCGTGCGGCCGCGGCGCAGGGTGCCCGGCAGGCGCTCCAGGGCGGCGTCGACCGCGGACTCCTCGGCGACGACCTCGGCCGACGCGGAGCGCGCGTGGGACACGAGGCTCGGCAGCGTCTCCTTCTCGAGCGCCAGGGCGCCGACGACTCGGGACGAGCTCTCGAGGAACGTCTGCAGCGCCGGGGCGTCGCGGGCGACCTCCGCGAACACCTGCTGACCGGAGCGCAGCGCCGGGTTGAGCTCCTCGAGCGTGGCGTTGGCGAGCTTCTCGCGGCCGGCCGTGGTGCGGGACGCGCCGCGGATGAGCTTGCGCAGGCCCGCGCGGGTCGGGGCGTCGAGCGCGGAGAACAGCTGGTCGACGTCGACGATCTGGGTGACGCGGTCGGGCGCGATGCGGCTGCCGTCCGCGAGCGCCGGCGCGTTGTTCGGCCCCGGGCTCAGCGACACGTAGCGGTTGGCGATGCCCGACAGCGACGGTGCGCGGACCGTGGCGGTGGTCCCGCGGTGCAGCGGGGCGACGTCCCCGTCGACGTGCAGGTCGACGAGCGCGGTGCGGTCCCGCGCCAGGCGCAGGTCGCCGATCGTGCCGACCTTGCGGCCGCCGACGCGGATCTCGTCGCCGTTGACGAGCTGGCCGGCGTTCGGGAGCGCCAGGAGGTAGCGGTGCGTCGACGTCCGTGAGCTCAGGAGGACCGCCACGGCGGCGATCGCGACGACGACGATGGTCAGCCCCCCGGCGACGCGTGGTCGCCAATCCTTGCCGGCGGGGCCGGTCGATGGGGGTATCGAGGACATCGGTGCCGAATGGTCGCCCGGACGAGATCCGCCCGGCAACCCTACCGATGGTACGGATGCGCATCCCCGGCCTCCGGTTGACCGTCACGTACGACGTACTCATGGTGCCCCGGAGCGCGGGTGGGAGGTCGGGTCCGGGGCCGCTGCGGCCCCGGACCCGAGGTGGGGCCGGGGGCCGGAGCGCGGAGTCCGGCTCCCGGCGGTCGGCGGTCGGCAGTCGGCGGTCGGCGGTCGGCAGTCGGCAGTCGGCAGTCGGCAGTCGGCGGGGCGAGCATCGGGTTCGGGACCTCAGGGGTACAGAAGTCGATGCGACCAGGCCGGCCGACTCGCCCCTGATCCGCGGCCGGCCACACCGATCAGGTTCAGGACCTCACGGGTACAGAAGCCGATGCGACCAGGCCGGCCGACTCGCCCCTGATCCGCGGCCGGCCACACCGATCAGGTTCAGGACCTCACGGGTACAGAAGCCGATGCGACCAGGCCGGCCGACTCGCCCCTGATCCGCGCCCGGCCACACCAATCAGGTTCAGGACCTCACGGGTACAGAAGCCGATGCGACCAGGCCGGCGGACTCGCCCCTGATCCGCGCCCGGCCACACCAATCAGGTTCAGGA
>NZ_JBFAPC010000048.1:0-35313 GCF_040675535.1 Patulibacter sp. NPDC049589
AAGAAGACCCACGGTCTCGATGATCATCGCGGTGGCCCGCCCTTCGGGCGGCCCCGCGCTCATCACCGAGCTACACCACTTCTACCGACTTGACCATCTGCAGGGTCGAGAACGTCGTCAGGCCGCCACAGATCCCGGTCGCGAGAAACGGCCGCAGCCGTGGATCGACGTCGGGGGAGCGCATCAGCCGGGTGCTCCACCACCCGAGCAGCAGCGTGCCGACGACGTTGACCGCCAACGTCGCCCACGGCCACCGGTCCGGTGCATGGGAAAACGTCGAGGACGAGGCGGCGCGAGCAAGCGTTCCGAGCGCGCCGCCGCAGAAGACGGCGATCAGCACGTGGTGGCGTCTGGCTTCGCGGGCGACGGTCTGCTCGATGCTCATGCGCGCTCTCCGCGCGCGTCGAGGGCTTCGCGTCGCGCGCAGCCGGCGGCGATCAGGCCCGGGACCGTGCTCTCCTCGAGGACCTCGATGACGATGTTGCTGGTGGTGCGCACTTCGGCTCCTGTCGTTGGACGGGGCGCGGCGGCAGCGCGGGCGACGGACGTGGCACGGGCTTCTACGGCGCCCCGGGCGGGGCGTGGTCGTAGAAGCCATCAGCCCCCCGAACTGCGGGCGGCGGTTATGGAGCGGGCCTCATCACTCGGACGCACCACGAGGGCGCGAACACCATGATCATCGCAGGTCGCCCGCCGCGGGCGACGAGGTGGTCGGCAGTCGGCGGAGGTGCGCGGAACGGACGAGGTCGATCGTCGGCTTGACCGCGAAGAGGATCGAGCCGACGAGGAAGAGCCAGTCCGCGGGGGTGCTCAGCGAGGCGAAGAAGAAGAACGCGCTCCCGACGAGGAAGCACATGGCGGCGCTGAAGTCGACGCCGGTGCGGACCACTTGGTAGCGCCAGAACAGCTCGATGTGGCGCGGGGTGAGGTCCTCGAGGGAGGGGTGCAGCAGCTTCATGCCCTGCTCGTACCCGTCCCCATCCGTTCGGGCGTGCCTCCTCGCGCTGGCCCGGGTACGGTGGCGCGATGAAGCGCGGTCCGCTCAGCGCGGTGGAGGCGGCGGTCGTCGGCTGCCGCCGCTGCCCGCGGCTGGTCACGCGCCGTGAGGAGGCCGCTGACGATTCCCGCGCGGTGCCCGGGGCGGCGTACTGGGCGCGCCCGGTCCCCGGCTTCGGCGACCCCGCCGCCCGAGTCTTCGTGCTCGGCCTCGCGACGGCCGCGCACGGCGGCAACCGCACCGGCCGCGCGTTCACGGGCAATCCGAGCGCCGATTCGCTGATGCCGGCCATGCACCGCGCCGGCTTCGCGAGTCGGGCGACGTCGGAGCACCGGGGAGACGGACTCCACCTCGACGGCGCGTGGATGGCATCGGTGGTGCGATGCCCCCCGCCGGGCAACCGCCCGACGCCCGGGGAGCGCGACCGGTGCCTGCCGTATCTCCGGGCTGAGGTGGCGGCATTGCCCGCGCTGCGGGTGATCGTGGCGCTCGGCGGCTGGACGTGGTCCGCGGTCTTGAAGGCGTTCGACGCGCCACCGCGGCCACGCTTCGGCCATGGCGCGGAGCACCGGCTGCCGGCCGGGCCGCTGCTCCTGGGCTGCTACCACCCGAGCCGCCAGAACACCGCGACCGGCGTCCTCACGGCCCCGATGCTCGACGACGTCCTCGGGCGCGCCCGAGAGCTGGCCGACGCGTGATCGGGGTCAGGCGGCCTGCAGCAGGGTCCCGGTCCGCAGGGCGCCGTGGGCGGTGCGGACGGCGGCGGTGACCCAGGCGGCCAGCAGCAGCACGTAGAGGCCGACGGCGATCCAGGCGAGGGCGTCCAGGCCGGTGTCCGTGGCCAGCAGCGAGGTGCCGGTGACGACGGTGCCGACGGGGAAGGTGAAGCTCCACCAGGTCAGCGAGAAGCCCATGCCCTGTTTCGCGGCGCGGACGACGAGCGCGGCGGCGATCACGAGCCAGAGCATCGCGAAGCCCCAGACCGGGGCGCCGTAGAGGACGCCCATGGCCTTGAACCCGGTCGAGAAGGGTGCGGCGATGGCGATGTGGGCCTGGTTGCCCAGGAGGTTGGCGGCCGTGATCGACTGGCCGAGGGGCCCGAGCACGATGAACAGCGTGGGGACGGCGGCCACGGGCCCGGTCTTCTCGTAGGCCAGGCGGCCCCAGACGAGCGTGATGATGACGAGCGAGGCGAGCAGGCTGAGGCCGAACATGGCGTAGCAGGCGAGCAGCATCGCCTCGCGGGCCTGGCCGGCGGGCAGATGCTGGATCAGTGCTGCGCCGGTGGCGGCGGAGACCATCGGAGGGACGACGGGCATCAGCCACGTCGCGAAGGTGTGCTGCACGTCGACCTCGTGGCGGGTGAAGAGCCAGTAGGGCACCAGGACGCTGGAGGCGAGGCCGCCGAGGGTGCCCAGGGTCCACAGGACGAACGCGACGACGACCGCGGCGGGCATGCCGATGACGTCGTAGCCGACCAGCAGCGTGCCGGCGCCGACGGTCATCAGCGCCATCGGGGGTGCGCCGTAGAACGGCGCCATCGCGGGGTTCGACGCGTGGGCCCTGGCGTTGTCGGTGTGGCGGGTCCAGTGGACCGCGGTCAGGACGGTCAGGGTGATCAGCCAGGCGGCGGCGATGACCCAGACGCCGACGGCGAACTCGTGCAGTCCGGCGACCTGCCGGGGCAGCAGCGCGGCGGCGTTGGCGACGATGCCGGTGCCCATGACCGAAGCGAACCAGTTGGGGCCGATGTGCGCCAACGCGTCGCCGCGGTCCTCCAGCTCGCGAAGGAACGTGCGGCTCGACGTGACGGGTGTGGCGGTCATGTGGCGGTCGCTCGTCGTGGTGGCCATGAACACAGCCTGCGCCTCGAGAGCCCCGTCCACCAGTCATTCCCGCCGGTGTCGTATGCCGAAAGGGAATGCTCGAACGGTTGGTGATAGGGCACACTTCGGTCATGGCCCGTGCGACTCGTCCGCCGCTGACGGACCCTCCGGCGACCGACGGTCGAAGGTCGCCTGCTGATGCTCAGCGACGTCAGCGCCTGCGGCTCCTGGGCGTGGCCGCTGCCGTCTCGGTGCTCATCGTCGCGGTGGTCGTGGGCGTCGGGGCGTTCGAGCGCGACCCCGCCGCCGACGGCTCGCGGACGACCGTCCGTGGGGTCGAGATCCGCGGCGCCGACGAGACCGCCGCGCTGCTCCGGGGACTGCCCCAGCGGGGGACCGTTCTCGGTCGCCCCGACGCGCCCGTGACGATCCTGGAGGTCTCGGACCTGAAGTGCCCCAGCTGCAAGGAGCACGCGATCGAGACGCAGCCGGAGATCGTCGAACGTCTCGTGCGGACGGGACGCGCGAACCTGCGGATGGTGCTCGCGAACTTCCGCGATCCCGCGCGGGCCACGACCGACGGTGCGCTCGCGCGCCGGGTCGCGTACGGGCTCGTTGCTGCGGACCGCTTCTGGGGCTTCGTCCAGACGACGTTCTGGAACCAGGGGGACACCCGGGAGGAGTGGGCGACCGAGCCGCTCCTGCGGAGCATCGCCGAGGCCGCGCCCGGCACGACCGGTGGCCAGGTCGCCGTCCGCGAGACGCCGGACTCCCGGGCCCTGACGGCCGCTGACGACCGGATCATCCGGGCACTCGGCACCGACGCGACCCCGTCGGTCTACGTCGTCCCCCGGGGTGCGACGACGGGCCCGCGGGTCTCGGCGTTCGACGACGTCGGAGCCATCGCCCGCGCCGTGGACGACGTCGCCCCGCGCTCTCGGTGACGCGCGGGACCGGCCGCGAGGTGCGCAAGCGGCACGGACGGGTAGCACCACCTCATGGCTGCCTACGGCAAGACCGACACGATGATCGTCCACACGGCCGATCCGCTGAACGCCGAGACCTCCCGCGCGGCACTGGCCGAGCACGACCTCACGCCCGCCGATCGCTTCTACGTCCGCAACCACGGGTCGGTACCCGACACGGACCCGGCGGCGTGGACGCTCCGCATCGATGGCCTGGTCGAGCAGCCGCTGACCCTCTCGCTGGACGACCTCCGGGGCCTCCAGCGCCGCGAGGTCGCAGCGACGCTGCAGTGCGCGGGCAACCGGCGGTCCGGGCTCCTCGAGGTCCGGGACATCCCGGGCGAGGAGCCCTGGGGGCCCGGCGCGACCGGCACCGCGACCTGGGGCGGCGTCGCGCTGGCCGACGTCCTGGCGCTCGCGCGGCCGACCGGGACCGCGACGCACGTCGGCCTGGTCGGTGCGGACGTGTCGGAGGAGGCCGAGCCTCCACAGGAGTTCGGTGGCTCGATCCGGCTGGAGAAGGCGTTGCGCGAGGAGGTGCTGCTGGCCTTCGAGATGAACGGCGAACTGCTCCCACCGGTCCACGGCGCCCCCGTCCGCGTCGTGGTGCCCGGCTACATCGGGGCGCGAAGCGTCAAGTGGCTGCACCACGTCGAGGTCCGCGACCGCCCGTGGGAGGGCTGGTTCCAGGACGTCGTCTACCGCCTTCTGCAGCCCGAGCAGGAGCCCGGTCCCGGGGTCGGGATGCCGCTGGGCGAGGTCGCGCTGAACGCCGAGATCCTCGTGCCCGACCACGACGCACGTGTGACCGCCGGTCCGGTCGCGGTGCGCGGCTACGCGTTCGCCGGCGGAGAGCGCCACGTCGCGCGCGTCGACGTCTCGGCCGACGGCGGGAAGACCTGGGTCGAAGCGGACCTCGACGAGGACCTCGGCCGCTGGGCCTGGCGACTCTGGAGCACCGAGATGCACCTGGACCGCGGCGACCACGAGATCGTCGTCCGCGCCTGGGACAGCGCCGCCGCCTCGCAGCCCGAGCACCCGGGGCCGCTCTGGAACCCCAAGGGGTACGTCAACAACGCCTGGGGCCGCGTCACGCTCCACGTCGCATGAACGCCCCCGCGCGGGATGAGGAGATCGCCGCCGACGATCCGCGGCGCCCGTTGGACCCGCGCGACTACAGCCGGCGGACGCTGTTGGCCAATGAGCGCACCTTCCTGGCGTGGTGGCGCACCGGCCTGACGAGCCTGACCGTCGCGATCGCGGCCGCCCGTGTCGTTCCCGAGCTCTCCGGCTCGAAGACCACGTGGCCCTACCTCGTCCTGGGCACCGTCTTCGCGCTCCTCGGAGTGCTCTGCATGGTCTACGGAGAGCACCGCCGCGCCGCCGTGTCCAAGGCCGTGCGGCGAGGCGAGTTCGCCGAGGTCAACCGCGCCATCAGCCTCATCATCACCACGACCGGCGCGCTGCTCGGCCTTGCCACCGTCGCGCTCATCCTCGTCGACCCGTAACCGGAACCGCACCCCGGACCGGGGACACCCGGGACCGGGGACACCCCGGACGTCCCAGCCAGTGCCAGACACCGCTGCCGAAACCGCGCCAGGGAGCGATCAACATCACAGCTCGGGGCTGCAGCTCTCAGCGCTGTGTCGCGGTCTTCGTGTTTCGCTCCGTGGGTGCTCGCAGGGTCAGTGGTAGGCGTGGACGACGGCGTGGCCCTTGCCGCGTCCGATCAACCACCGGTTGACCGGGACGGCGGCCCAGAACGCGATGAAGAGCGCTCCGACGAGTGAGCCCCAGAAGAGAAGGTCGTCGAGGCCGGCGTCCATGGCGCCGGGGACGACCAGGATCGTGAGGGAGTCCAGGAGCTCCATCGTCGCGATCGAGAACGTGTCGGCTGCAAGGGCCAGACCGATGATCTTCCGGGCCGGGAGGCCGGCCTTGACGAGCGGGATCGATGTCAGGCCGTAGCCGAAGACGAACGCCAGCGTGATCGATGCGGCGATAGAGAGGCCGTTGCCCCACCCAAACGCGGTGGCGAGCACCATGCCGAGTACCTCGCCGATCGCGCAGCCGGTCAGGCAGTGCAGCGTGGCGCTGATCGCGGTGCGGGTGAGGGCGCCACCGTCTTCGTGGTCGTGATGCGTCACGTGATCCATGCCCCGAGCTTATACCCCCTGGGGGTATTAGCAGACGGGTTCGGTGGTGGCCGTTGAGGTCTGGTGGGTACAACTGGGTCATGGGTCCGATGGCCATCCGTGCCCGGTGGGCGCAGACCAACCAGCGCTTCGTGGCGCTGTTGGCGGTCCTGGTCCTGGCCTGCTCGGTCGTCGTGCATCACTCCGGTGCGACGCACGAGATGGGCGGGATGCACGGTGGCGACCATTCGATGGCTGCCACGGCGATGTGTGTCGGCACGATCGCTGCCACGGTCGCGATCGTCGGCCTGGTCGCTGCGGTCGTGCGCCGGCGACGCACGGTGCCACGCCCGCTCCGGGCGTTGCTGCCGGCCGTCGTGCGGATCGTGCCGGCGGGCCCATTGCCGCGGGCTCGCTCGAGCCCGCTGTATCTGCAGTACGAAGTCCTTCGACGGTGATCGATCGCACCGGCCGCCCCCTGGGTCGCCGGAGCACCTGCCGCACGCTCTCCCTCGGGTTGGCGTGCTTCATGACGATCACTTCCAGAAGGACCACCGATGTTCACGTTTCCCACCCGCACCGTGGCGCTGCTGAGCGCCACCGCCCTGACCGCTGTGGCCGCGACCGGTTGCGGCTCCGACGACTCCGGCTCGTCGACCACCACCCCCGCGACCACCGCATCGTCGACCGCGTCGGCGGCGGAGGTCGACAAGGCGTTCGTGTCGCAGATGATCCCGCACCACCAGATGGCGCTGGAGATGGCCGGCTACGCCCCCGCCCGCGGCCAGCACACGCAGATCAAGGAGCTGGGCAAGAGCATCATCGCCAGCCAGACCACCGAGATCACCGAGATGAAGGCCGCAGCCAGGAGGCTCGGCGCGACGGTCGCGGAGATGCCCTCCCACGCCAACGGCGGCATGAACCACTCCGTGCACGGCGGCGACTCGATGACCGCCGCAGCGAAGACGCTCGGCATCCCGACGGACCAGATGGGCATGTCGATGGACATGGGCTCCCTGGCCAAGGCCAACCCGTTCGATCGTGCGTTCATCGACGAGATGCTGCCCCACCACCAGGGCGCGATCGTGATGGCCCGCGCCGAACTCGCCCGCGGAAAGGACCCCGAGCTGAAGAAGATCGCCACCGCGATCCTCGAAGCGCAGACCAAGGAGATCAAGCAGATGAACTCCTGGCGCACCGACTGGTACGGCGCCCCGTCCCCCGCCGGCGGCGTGCCCGTCGCCTGAAGCTCAACCGGTCGGCCCCGACAGGACGGTCGGGGCCGACCGGGGAGCCGACGACACCGGCGTTCTGCTCGCGCGCCTGCTCCGGGCTGGCCCGGCCACCTCGGTGGATCGATGTGCGGCGGCCCGGGGATGGACATGAAGACGTCCTCGACGATCGGCTACGAGCGCCACGCCAACCCGACGCTGCAGATCACCGACGAACAGCAGTTCGTCGACCAGGCGCTCGCGAGCCTCGTCGTCCGCCACGGTGGCCGCGACGTCGTGCACGTCACCGACGGCGGCGTGCCGAAGTGGGGGAGGCTCGGTCACGAGCTCGAGAAGCCCGACGCCCCGACCGAGGCCGTCTAGGCCCTCTCGGTGCCGGTCGTGGTGCTCCCCACCGAGAGGCGGGCCAGGTGACGCTGCTCGCGATCCCGTTCGGGCTCGTGATCGGCCTGATCGTCGGCACCGTCGTCGGCGGCGGCGGCGCGATCCTCGCGTTCGTGCCCGTCATGGCCCTGGCCGCCGCCCTCACGCGGCGGCGGGCGTGCTCCGAGCAGGCCGCCGAAGAACTGCCTTGCCCCGACGTGCCACTCCAGGCGCTGGTGATCGCCGTATGCGTGCGTCAGTCGACGATCGAGAACGTCACCGTCCGGGCGGAGGAGGCGATCCCGAACGCCTTGAGGTCGAACGCGTCGATGCGGCCGTCGCCGTTGAGGTCCGTGACGCTCGCCGGCGCGTCGTTGTAGATCCCGTCCTTGTTCTTGTCGGCGGCGACGGCGACCGTCAGCGTCGTGCGGACGTTGCGGCCGAAGAGCGGGGCGCCGGCGATCCAGTCGGTGGAGATGTCGGTCGTCTTCTTCGTGCGGTCGGCGACGGCGGTCGTGTTGAAGAGGTTGGCGAGGTTCTGGCCCGCGCCGGTGAATCCGGTCGGCGTGCCGTCGGCCTTCGTCGTCTGCGTCGTGGACAGCAGGACGATCAGGCCGGGGAGCCGGTCGTCCTGGCCGCCGGAGAAGGAGCCGGGGAACGGTGCGGCGTTGGCGTGGGCCATCGGCCCGGTCAGCTGCGGAGCGGTGAACCCGGTGGCCGTCAGGCCGGTGTTGAACCGCAGCCGCAGGCTGACTCCGAAACCCTGCGATCCGGCGCCGGCGCGGTCACCCGTGAACGGGGAGAGGACGTTGACGCTCACCGGGACCGTACGGCCCTTCGCCTTCGCCTTCTTCTTCGCTGCGGCGGTGTGCTTGTGGGCCGTCGAGGCGGACGCCTTCTTCGCGTGGTGGGACGTGGCGGCCATGGCGGTGGCCGGCAGGGCGAGAGCGGCGGTGGTGAGCAGCGCAGCACCGAGCGCCGTGGGCATCGAGACGGTGGACATGGGGGTTCTCCGATGGTCAGGACGCCGAGCGGCGTCGTCGCGGGGCGTTACGCCTGCCGGTGCGGGCCGGTTCATTCCAGGCCCAAGACCTGCCGTCCAGGATCAGTCGGGCAGCGCGCCGCTGACGACGGTCTCGCCGTTGCGCGTGGGATCGTCGGCGTCGGGCTCCCTCGTGATCCCGATCTTCCCGAACCCGCCTCGCCCGGCGGCGACGCCGAGCTCGGCGGTCGCCCGTCCGGCGGGGCCGACGCGGAACGTCCCCGCGCTGACCCGCCCCCTCGGGCTGACGAACCACACCTCGTAGACCTGACGTCCGGTCGTCGGCGGCAACGAGGCATCCAGAGCGACCCGCGACCCGGAACCGGTCGCGACGATCCGGGCGGTCGCCGCGTCACTCGCCGTCGGACCACCTGCCGCGGTGACCGGCCGAAGGGCCACCGTCGTCGTGGCGGGCGAGGCGCCGTCGAACGCGCCGGCCGCAGCCATGATCCCGACGGTGCCCAGGACACCGAGGAGCGCACCGGCGGAAGCGACCACCAGCCGCCGTCGATCCGACCCCCACCGCCGTGGGTCGCGAGCAGCTCGACGTCCGGTCGGATGTCGATCCACGCCGACGGCACGCCGACGGTCGTCGAGCACGCGCTGCTCCAGGAGCGGGGACGCCTCCACCGGGTCGACGGCGGTGGCGCGCGCCAGGTCCAAGAGACCTGTGAGCGGCCGGAGCAGCTCGAGCTCGGCCCTGCAGTGCTCGCACGTTCGCAGGTGCTCCTCGACGCGCTCCCGATCGTCGAGGTCGAGGTTGCCCAGCACGAACGACCCGAGGCTCACGCGCAGCTCGTCGTGATCGTTCATGACGTGATCTCCATCTCTTCGAGGACCAGGCGCAGGTTCTTCATCGCGTAGTACGTCCGACTCTTCACCGTTCCGGGCGCCACGCCCAAGGCCTCAGCGATCTCGGCGACCGAGAGACCCCCGAGATGCCCGAGGCGCAGGACCTCTCGGTGCTCGGGCGTCAGCCGCGCCAACGCATCCCCGACCTGCCACCGCAGCAGGGTCCGCTCGATCGGTTCGTCGATGCCACCCTGGTCGTCGTCCTGGGCGTACCGCGCGGCTGGAGGACGACGGCCGCGACGGCGCTCGGCGTCGACGATCGCGTTGCGCGTTATCCCGTAGATCCACGTCCGAACGGTGGCCCGTGATTCGTCGTAGCTCGCGGCGCTGCGCCAGACCCGGGTGAAGACGTCCTGGACGACCTCCTCCGCGAGCGCCCGATCACCGAGGCGGTGCGCCACGAACCCGAACAGCTCCCGCTGGTAGCCCCGGTAGAGCGCCCGCGCTGCAGACTCGGCGCGCCGCGTCCCCAGATCCCGCAGCAGGTGCTCGTCGGATCGCATCGGGGGTCCTACGTCGGCGGGGGAGCAATGGTTCGAACACTCGGACGCCGAGTCTGTCGGACCGTCGGCGTCAGCGCGCCCCGTAGCGGAAGGTCAGCCGACGTTCCCCGTCGGTGCAGGCGTAGTCGGTGTCGCCGGCGGTGGCGTCGGACGGCGTGCAGGACAGACCCGCGGAGGCGTATGCGGCGCGCCCCCGTCCCTCCGCATCATTGGCGACGGTGACGGCGACCGCGCAGGTGACGCCGACGACCCGCACGCGGGTCGCCCGGTGGCCCGGAACCGGGATGTCCGGGCACGAGGAGCCGGGCGAGCCTGCGACGGACGTCGGCGCGGTCGTGCTCGCCGGCCCGGCCGGGTCCGACGACTCGGCGCCGCACGACGCCAGCGCCCCCGCGGACAGGACGGCCATCAGGAGAGGTCGGGGGGAGCCGGGGATCGAGAGCATGGTGCATGGTCCTGCATTGGGCCACCGCGTTACGCAGTGGCTGACAGGATCCGGGTGGAGCGCACCGCGGAGGGGTACGCCTGACGAGTGGATGTCTTCGGCAAGACCGGCTCGATGATCGTGCACACGAGCGATCCGCTGAACGCCGAGACGTCGAGAACGGACCTGGGGGAGCACGACGTGACGCCAGTGGACCGGTTCCACGTCCGCAACCACGGGTCCGTGGTGGTCGGGAAGCTCAGAGCACGCGGGCGACGTCCTCGGCGCCCTTGCCGGCCCGGACGTACCCGTCGAGCGTGCGGCGGTCGCGATGTCGGGTGACGTCGGTGATCTGCTCGGTGCGGTGCCCGTCGCGGGAGGCCTGGGTCGCGAACCCGGCCCGGAGGCTGTGGCCGGCGAAGTCGGCGGGGTTCAGGCCGGCGGCCTTGGCGCGGCGCTTGACGATCAGCGCGACGGACTGCGGGGAGAGCGCTTCGCCGGGGATGCCGTTGCGGTGGAGGCGTCGGATCAGGGGGCCATGGGTGAGGCCGGTGTGGTCCAGCCAGGCGCGGATCGCGCGGACGGGGCACGGGCGGCCGGGCTCGGCGTAGGGGAGAAGGAACTCGTGGCCGTGCCCGGTCTGGTCGGTCTTCGAGGTCGCCAGGCGGATGGTGAGGCCGTCGGCGTTGGGGGAGAGGTCCTCGATCAGGATCTGCACGAGCTCGGAGCGGCGCAGGCCGAGCGCGAAGCCGAGCAGGAGGAGCGCGCGGTCGCGGAGCCCGGCCGGGGTGTCGGTCTCGATCCGGTCGATGAGCTGCACCATCGGGTCGCGCAACAGCGCGACCTTCTTCTTCGGCGCGGAGCGGTGCGTGCGGGCGATGCCCTCGAGGACCAGCGCTGCGGTGGGGTCCCACATCGGGTTGGGGTGGCCGTTGTCGCGGTGTGCGCGGGCGATCGCGGCGGTGTGCCGGCGGATCGTGGTGACCTTGCGGCCGTTCTTGGCCATCGCGGTCAGGTACAGCGCGACGGTCATCGAGTCGGCCGGCAGTGGCTGCAGGCGGTGCTGGGCGCACCAGGCGGTGAAGCCGCGCCAGTCGGACTGGTACGCCTTGACGGTGTTCGGTGCGGTTGCGGCGTCGGCGTACTCGCGGGCGGCGTCGAGTAGGTCCTGCAGCTCGCCGGGGAGGTGTGACGGAACGACGGTCGGCAGTGCGTCGACGACCTCGACGTCCAGATCCGGGGTCGTCTCGGCGTCAGCCATGCGTGAAGCCTAGAGGTCCTCCAGTAGCAATAACAGCACGTATCGCTACCTTGCAAGATCGGTTGCACTGAGGGTGGACTTTGGACCACCGGCCCGGATCTGAGGGGGGACTATCGCACCACACTTTCGGCGCCTGAGGCACCGACCGGCCGCCGTGCGACCAAGGCCGCGACCGAGTCGCGACATCAGAACGACACAGCAACGACACCCCTTGAGCGCCGGAGAGAGGAAGGATTTCGCCGTGCGGTGTCGACGGTCGAGGTCAGAGGGGTACATTCTGTTCATGCCTCGCCTGGCAAAACGAGAGCCACAGCGCCTGTGGCCCGACTGCAAGTACGACATGCACGTGATCGCCTCGGGGCTGCCGGTGGATTGCCTGCGCGGCGAAGACTACGCCTGCAGCGACGTCTCGTTCTCGGCGTTCCTTCGGCGTTTTGCGAGGTCGCACGACGTGGTGTACCGCTGCCGGCCGATCGTCGAGGACGACGCCCAGGTGGGGTGGCGGGTGCAGTTCTTCTGGAACCTGCACCGCTCCGACGGGCACCGCGCGCCATCGGACTTCTCTTACCCCGACGACACGGACGCGCTGCTCGAACGGTGCTCGCCGTATGTACGGCCGAAGTACGCACAGGTTCCAGATGACCTCCGTGCGCCGCTCGCGTTGTAGCTGAGAGCCGCGCGCGTCACCGCAATCGAGCGTCTGCGGCGGGGGTTGGCACTCGACGCGTCGTGCGACTACTTCTGTCGGCGTGACCTCGCTTCCACGCGCCGCCGGCGAACCGACCACCGTCCCTCCGTGCTCGTCGCGCGGCGGCCCCGACAGCGCCCCCGGCCGGCGAAGGCTCAGCGTGGTGGGGTCCGATCGCCCAGACTTGCGGGACGAGCTCGCGGAGTTGGTGTCGCGCGCTTCGACGGTCGAGGCGGCGACACGTCGCGTGGTCGCGCTGTGCTCGGTGCTCGACGACGAGCCGACGATCGACCTGATCGAGCGGGTCGCGCGGACTCGTCGGACCCGACGTCGCTCATCCAGCGGCCACCAAGCCGCCCTCGGGGCCGTTACGACGCTCGCAGCGTCGTACTTCACCCACCACGCCACGCCCGGTGCGCGCCTGCAGTCCGTCGAGGCGCACCACCGCGGGGTGCAGTTCGGTCTCCTCTGGCGACTGAGCGACGGTGAGCTGTTCGCCGATGAACTGACGACCGGCAGGGCGCGCCCCACCAGCCGCCGCGCCCGAGCCGAGACGCAGGCCGCTGCCGGGTCTATCGCATTTGGCGAGTGCTTCACCGGGGTCCGAATCATCGGGCTACGGACCACCACGACGCTGCTGGTCCCGTCCCAGGACCGGAGGGCATCGTGAGCACACGAGCGGACCGCGCGACGGTGAAGTTTGCTGTCGAGCGGATGCGCGCCGCGCAGGCCGCCCACGCCAACAGGCTGCCTCCCGGTTGGCTCCACGAGATCAGCGAGGCGCTCGGGGTGTCCCGCTCGACGCTGCAGCGCTACGTCCAGCACGGCGTCCCCGACGCCATAGACCGCCGACGCTGGTGCTGGAACGGCCAAGCCCGCGCGGCCTACTACCGCGCCGCAGGAGACGTGACGTACGCCCGGGCGCTGCTGGCATCCGAAGCCCACGACGAGCCGCTGCCGACGGTCCGCACCATGCAGCGGGCCCGAGACCTCGACTTCACGCCCGACGAGCGAGCTCTCGCGGAGAGAGGCCACGCCGCCGCCCGGGGAAAGCGTCTGGTCGTCGCGGTCGAGGACGTCTATCGCAATGAGGTCTGGCTGGCGGACCACAAGCAACTCGACATCAACGTGATCCCGCTCCGGGGGACCATCCCGGTCAAGCCGTGGATGACCGTGATCATCGACGGGTACAGCCGCCGCGCAGTCGGCGCCTCGATCTCGCTGCGCCCGAATCAGGGACATGTGCTCGCAGCCCTTGGTATGGCGATACGCCGGTGCGGCACGCCTCGCGCGCTGATCTTCGATCAGGGCCGCGAGTTCCTCGCCCGCTCGATCACACAGCACGCCTCGTCGCTGGGGTACGTCGCGATGGCGACCCTCGCGTACCACCCGCACCACAAGGGCAAGGTCGAACGGTTCCACCAAACGCTGAACCGCATGCTCACCCACGCCTGCGGCACGACACCGACACCGGCGGTCGACATCAAGGGAAAGCCGCTCCTCGGCGGCCCGCCCGTCATCCCGCTTCCCACGTTCGAGGAGCTCTTCTTCCAGACCCACGAGCGGTACGAGAACCGGGCGCACCGCAGCCTCAACGGCAGCACCCCGACCATGGTCTACGCCGAGGACGCAACGCCGGAGCGTCGCGTCCCCGACGAGGTCCTCCGCCGGTACCTGTTGACCAAGGCCAAGCGCACCGTTGGGGGGTGGGGGATCAGGTTCGCCGGTCGGCACTACTACGCCCCGGAGTTCGAGGGGCACGTCGGGACGCCGGTGGAGGTGCGCTACGCCCAGGACGACCAACGCCACGTCGAGATCTACCGCGACGACGAGCACTGGTGCACCGCCCGGCTCGCAGACCCCGCGAGCCCCGCACAGGTCGAGGAGGTCCTGCGCGTCCGCACCGAGCACCTTGAGCGTCAGAAGAAGGACCTCGCCGCCGCGCGGCGTCTCGCCCGCGCTCAGACGCGAGCGATCACGGACAACCAACGCGCCGAGGACTCCACCGTCATCACCGCCGCGGAGGCCGCCCGTGAGACCAGCGGCGTCTCGAAGAACGTCATGGACCTCCTCAACCACCTCCAGCTCGCCACCGACCTCGACAAGCCCGCCGCAACGCACGCGAAAGCACCGCAGCCCACCAGCGACGCCGACCAGAGCGCCGCATGAGTGCCCCGCGCAGCGCGGGGCCCGGCAAGCACTTCCTCGATCTTCAGGGTGCCGCGTTGCTGCGCACGCCGTTCTGGGTGATCGGACGGGAGAGCCTGCACCAGACCGTTGCCCACCGCGCGATCGGCGCGATCACCGGACCGCCCGGCGCCGGCAAGACGTTCCTCCTGGACTCCGTGCAGCCCGAGTTTGACCTTCCCGTCCTGCGGTTCGAGCCCGGGGAGGACCCGACCATGCTCTCGATCACCGAGCAGATGCTGCTCGAGCTGACCGGCGACGCCGGCGGCAACCGGGTGAGTAAGCACAAGAAAGCGCGGCCCCTGATCGAGGCACTCCGGACCCCGCGCATCGTGATCGTCGACGAAGCGCAGCGCATGGACCGCAAGTGCCTCGACCATCTGAGGTTCCTCTACGAGCACCGCGAATCGAACTTCACGCTCATCCTCGCCGGCGGCGAGGACTGTTGGGCGCGCATCGGGGCTGAACCGCACCTCCGCCGACGCATCTTCCGCCGCACGTTCTTTCGCTACCTCAATCTCGACGAGGTACGCACCCTGCTGCCGAAATACCACCCCGTCTGGAAGACCGAACAAGACGTCATCGACGTCGTCGACAGCCACTTCGCTCAAGGGATGATTGGCAACTGGGCCTCGATCACCGTCACCGCGACCACCACCCGGAAGAACACCACCGCGCCCGTGACGATGGACGAGGTGCCCGCCCTGCTGCTCTGGCACGGCGTCGACGTGCCCCACCGCTGATGCTGCTGCGCGTCCTGGAAGACCCCGACGACGTCGACGCCGCCCGCAAGATCAACGCGCTGCATGCCCCCGCCAGCGGCGTGATCGTCACCCACGCCCAAGGCAACAGCGGCCCCGGCCCGCTCGCCGACGACATCCTCTGGGCCCTCGGACGTCCCGCCGACCTCGACGCTCCCAGAACGAAGATCCAAGCCTGGGCAGCAGCGTGGCTGACCACAGCACGTCCGCGCTGCCAGCTCATCGTCTACGGCGCCCACCGGCTCTCCGCCGCGGCCATCCGCTGGCTCACCGAACTGGCCGACGATCGCGTCAACGTCTGGCTCGTCGCACCCATAGAGACCAGCCCGATGATCGCGGCAACCGCAGCGGATCACTGGCCGTGGACCATGTTCCTGACCCGCCCGTGGCACGAACCCGCACAGCCGACCGTCGACGAGGACCGCCTGCTCGAGCGCGACCCGACCCCCGAGTGGGGGAGCCCGATCCTGCCGCCGTACCCGTTCGCCCGCCAGACCATCGCCGGCACCCCAACCCGGTCGCAGACCTACCGATCCCTCGTCAACCTGCATGGAACGTACGAGGCCCTCTGGCCCGTGATGCAGGGAATGCTCGGCCGGCAGCCCTACAGCCGCCGCGACGTTCTCGCGGTCGTCGCACGCATCGCGCTCGTCTCGAACTCCGCAGCAGATCTATCCGTCCTGCTACGCGCCCTCGAGGAAGACGTCTTCATGGCCGACGGTCTGCTCGTCACCGACCCGACGATGATCGCCAACGCCATCCGAACACTGAAGCGCGACGCGCTCGAAGGTCCCGCCGCCAACGGAACGCTCTACGACCAGCACGCCGACCCCAACGAAGCGCTTCTCGACATCTACGCCCAGATGCGGTTCTCGTGGCCGCACTCGACCCGGGAACGCGGCGACGTCATCGTGGCCGACGACGGGAGTCAGTTCATCCCAAGCACCGGGGAGGTCATCGACATCCCGCCATGGCTCCAATGGCAAGCCCGCGCCGCACTCGCCACACACACCCAGAGTTCCGCTCGCATCGCGAGAAGGCGCCCAAAGACAGTCGTGGGACTACCCCCAGACCGTTCGAGCTACTCAATCGTCTCGATCCACACCGCGACGCGATCCTCACCACTCGAGTACTCCGGGCTCATACCAATCATCGAAGCTATCCGGCCCGGCGTCGCCTACTGCAGGCTCGCGATCGCCGCATACGACGCACCGGTCGAGGCCGGCGAGCGCCATCATCTCGCGATGATCCGGACCCCGGACGCGATGCCGCTGGCCGCCGCACTCTGCGCCCATGAGCTCTTCGATCCGGAATCGATCCGCAGCGTGCCTCACGCGAGGGTCGCAACCACAGAGGGTCTGGATTGGCTCCTCGAACATGGGCTGGCCGAGCGGGACCAGCACCGCCGCAAGCACACGCTCGTCGGCTGGTTCTTCGAGAACCTCAAAGCACGCACCGGCGTACACGTCGGACCCCGCCTGCCGACCCGCTGGGTCTGATCAGTCGCGCTCAGCGCCGGCGCCGCCCGAACGGGTTCGCCGAACCGGCGCGAGGACCATCACGGGCCCGGCGTCGAGCGCCTCCGCTCGACTCCATGCCGGAAGCCGGCGACCGGCAACTCCGCCGTCACGCACGGCCGCGACGGCCTCACCGCTGTCGCCAACTGCCTCAGACTCGTGTCGCTAACTGCCTCACTCGATGTCGTCAGCTACCTCAGAGTGGTGTCGCTAACTGCCTCACTCTGACGTCGTTTCGACCTCAACCTCGTGTCGTTCCACACGCGCTGCCGACCCCGATCTCGCTCTTGGCACCGTCGAGCCCGTCGGCGCCGCCATTGCCGCCGAACCGTTCCGCAGCTGACACGCCGATTGAGCGCTGGCCGCTGCCGGCCGCGGTCGAAGGCCAGCAGCGGGTCGTGGGTCCCTACGCTCGATAATCGATCTTATGGAATCCTAGAGCGACGAAGGGTCCCTTCGACCGTGCTCTTGGACGCCCGGCGGACTCCCGCACGACACGCGGGCCGCATCGGTGCCCGGGCCGTCGAGACCCGTCAGCCGGCGATGCGCAGCGGGCCGGCGGCGGCCGCTGCGCAGCGGGCGGGCCAGCAGCTCGAAGCCGGTGGTGTGCACGAGGACGTCGCCGAGGCGGTTGGCGACCACGGCGATGCCGGGCTCGACGACGCCCTCCGCGGCGGGGCTCAGGTGGTGAGCGGCTCCTCCGGGACCTCCGGCGCCGTTCGCGTCGGTGCGGGCATGAGCGCCGCACCGCCGATCACGAGGACGAAGGCGACGACGCGCAGACCGATCGCGACCGGGCCGGCGCCGACGGTGTCGTGGAAGACCAGCACGCCACCGATCATGGCCGAGAGGTTCGCCGCGACCGACGTCAGGGCGATGACCTCGAGACCCGGACCGATCTGGAGCCCGCGGGCAGAGGCGTAGAACGCGACGACCCCGGCCAGGACCGCCGCGCCGGTCCACGGACTGACGATCGAGAGGACGTCGTCGCCGACGGTGCCGGTCAGGTACTTCACCGCGATGTCGGAGACGCCGAACATGGCTCCGGCCGCGATCCCGAGGAGCAGGCCCTCCTGGCGTCGGAGCCTCCCGTCGTGCAGGAGCGCGGCGAGGACGAGGACGACGGCCGCCCCGAAGACGACCACCTCGACGGCGATCAGCCCGGCGAGCGACGCCTCTCGGTCCTCCGGGGTGAAGTCGCCGGTCAAGGCGATGACCGCGAGACCGATGGCCGTGATGACCACGCCACCCCATTGGCGGCGCCCGAGCTGGAACCCGAAGTACCGCTCGGCCAGGACGGCGAGGAAGACCAGCCCGCCGGAGAGCACGGCCTGCACCACGGAGATCGGCGCGAGCGCCAGCGCGCCGGCGTGCAGCGCGAACGCCCCGAACGCCAGCAGCCAGCCGAGCGTGAACGTGCGAGAGGAGAACAGCGCACGGGCGCTGCGCAGCGGATGACCGGCGCGAACGGGTTCGACCTCGATCGCCCCGCGGTACTTCAACAGGAACGAGGCGTTCGTGGCGATCGCGGAGAGCACCGCGATCAGGAGCCCCAGGAGCATCGGACCATCCTCCTCGATCCCTGGTCCTCCGACGACGACGGTCCCGGGACGGTGGCGACCGACCCAAGATCGGGCCCGGCTCGATGGTGCTCGCCACGACGCTCGGGGAGACGTGCGTCGCGTCGGACCGGCGTCACGGCCGCGAGCCCGGATGCGGGGCCGCCGGCCATGCCGACGTCGGCGGTGCCGGCTGGGTCTACGAGCCCGCGACGCGCGCGGCCAGCGCCTCGAGGAACGCACCGTGGCCGGCGCCCCGTGCCGGCGTCTCGCCCGGCGGGAGCTCGGTCATGCAGTCGAAGTGCCCGACGTGCTCGTCGACATCGATCTGGACGGGCCCCGGTGCCGAGTGCAGCACCTCGGTGGTCTCGGGGGGCGTGATGACGTCCTCCGCCCCGGCGAAGACCTCGATCGGTACCCGGACCTTCGACAGCGCCCCCGGCGCCCCGAACCAGCCGAGGGACGGAGCGAGCAGCACCACGCGCGTCACCCGCCCTTCGGTGGGCACGGGGATCGGCTGGGCGTCGCGCCCCCAGGGCACCGCGCCTGCCAGGGACAACGCGGCGGCACCGCCGATGGAGTGACCGACGATGGTCACCGGGAGACGCTCGTCAGCGTGCTCGGCCAGCGCCGACCTCAGACCCGCCGCCCGCTCGCGGAGCTGATCCCCGGTGACGTTGCGCGGGTCCAGCCGCGGACTCGTGGGCGCCAGGACCGTCAGTCGACCGCGCGCGAGGCCCTCCAGAAGCGTGCTGTAGCGCCGAGGGTCGCCGCCGGCGCCCGCGGCGAAGAGCACGATTCCCCGGGGGCTGCCTGCCTCGAACACGACCACGCGCGAAGTGTAGGTCGCCGTGTCGGTCCGGTCCCGCCGTCCCGCAGGCCGGCGGGACGGCGGAGTCGGCCTCGGCGCGTCAGCCGAGCAGGTCCGGGTCCGGCAGGTTCGGGTCGCGAGGATGCACCGTCTGCGAGACGTGGAGCACGGTGACGTCGCTCGGCCTCGCCAGCAGCGGACCGACCAGGCTGCGGTAGCGCAGGTAGTGGTCGGTGCGGTAGTGCGCGCGGAGCGCCGCCTCGTCGCGCCAGCCCGAGAAGGTGAAGAACTCGCCCGGCTCGCCATCCAGGAGGACGCGGAAGCTCGTGGAGCCCGGCTCGGCACGAGTGGCCGCGAACTGCCGCTGCAGAGGCCATCCGACGCGCCACGCCACGGATCACCCCGATCGCCCGCGGTCCGGGGCGACCAGAACGGCGTCGGTCGGCCGCGCCCGTCGGCAGGGCGGGGTCAGGTGAGGTCGCGGCGCCGGAGCGCGGCGTCGGCGAGGGCGAGAACGACGGCGGTCGCGGCGATCAGCGCGGCGGTCGCGACGGCGCCGAACGGGGCGGCGGGAAGATCGGGCAGGAGTCCGAACGGCGAGACGTCGGAGACCGCCGTCGGCAGGCCGAGGAGCGGATCGATGATCCAGAGCGCAAGACAGCTCGCCAGGGCTGCCCAACCCAGGGCGGAGGCCCGTGGTGCGGCACCGACGAGCAACGCGGAGACGGCGCCGAGGACCCAGAGCGCCGGGGTGCGCGAGAGCGTGGCGAGGAGGCCGTCGACACCGTGCCCCGGGTCGCCCGAGAGGGTGAGCACGACGAGGAGCCCGACGCCGGCGCAGAGGAGGACGACGACGCTGCCGATCCCCGCGACCACGACATGGGCACCCAACAACGTCTGCCGGCGGCGCGTCGCGGTGGCCAGCGTCGCCTCCAGCAGCCCGGAGACCTCGTCGCGTCGCAGGCGCAGGAGCGCCTGAAGGGTGAAGCCGCAGGCGAGCATCGCGACGACGGTGCTCGTGCTGGAGAGGAACGCGTCGACTGGGTCGCCGCCGGCGCGGTCCAGCAGCTTCGCACCCGTTCCGCCGTCGCCGAGCAGATCGTCTGCACTGGTGGCCACGGCACCGACCGCGGCACCGACGGCGAAGAGCCCCGCACCCCAGCCCGCCACCGCCGAGCGCTGCCGGCGGATCGTCAACCCGTACACGCCGCGCAGTCGCGCCGAGGCCCGGTCGGGGCCGGGCGTCGTCCTGGTGAGGAGCCCGGTCCCGTGGTCGCGGGCTCCCTGCAGTCGCAGCGCGACCGCGACCACCACCATGGTGGCGGCGACCAGGAGCAGCAGCGGGGCGGGATCGTTCGCGGTGAACGGCGCGACCTCCTCCGCCCATCCCAGCGGTGTGACCCACCGAAAGGCGTCCGGGCCTCCGGCGTCGGTCACGGCGCGCAGCAGGAACGCGGTACCGAGTGCCACACCTGCGACCGCTCGCGCGGCGCGGGCGGTCGCGACCAGCTGCGAGGCCAGGACGGCCACGGCGGCGAAGAGGACGCCGACGGCCGCGACCGCCGCACCCTGGAGCACCGCACCGACGACGGGCAGCCCGAGCGCCATCAGTCCGATCGCGAGAACCGCACCGCCGGCGACCTGCAGCGCCGCGATCCACCCGAGCGCGACGCCTGCGGGGGCCCGGCGACCGACGGCCCCGGCCAGCAGCAGCTCCCCGCGACCGAGCTCCTCCTCCGCACGGGTGTGCCGGACGGCCAGCAGCAGACCGGTGAGCCCGGCGAACGTCGCGCCGACGACGACCGTGCGCCATGCCGTCAGGCCACCCAGATCGTCCAGCGCGCGCGCCGGCCCGAGCAGCGCCGCGTACGTCGCGTTGCCCTGCGCCGTCCGCGCCAGGCCGTGGCGGTCCTCGGGGCTCGCGTAGCCCCAGTGGATCGCCGCGGCCTGGGCGAGCGTGTAGCCCGCGACGACGTAGAGGGCGACCGGGCCGAGCACGCGGTCGCGGCCGACGGTCACGCGCACCAGGGCCCGCACCGTGGAGCTCATCGTCGACTCGCGGGGCCGTAGGAGCTGCGGAAGACCTCCTCGAGGGACGGCGGAGAACTCTCGAGCTCCTGAACCTCCGCACGCCGGAGCACCTCGAGGACCTCGCCCAGCGCACCGGGCTGCACCGCGAGGGTCACCTCGTCTCCGGAGATCTTCACCTCGTCGGTGCCCGCGATGCGATCCAGACCCACGGCGCGGCCCGCGATCCGGGCGCGGATCCGCATCGCGGTGCCGGTGCGCAGCTCGTCCAGCGTGCCCGTGCGGACCGTGCGCCCGTCCCGGACGATAGAGAGCCGGTCGCAGAGCCGCTCGACCTCGCCGAGGATGTGGCTGGAGAGCAGCACCGTCTGCCCGCGGTCCCGGGCCTCCCCCACGCACTGCTGGAAGACGTCCTCCATCAGCGGATCCAGACCGGACGTGGGCTCGTCGAGGATCAGCAGCTCGACGTCCGCGGCCAACGCCGCGACGAGCGCGACCTTCTGCCGGTTGCCCTTCGAGTACGCCTTGCCGCGCTTGGTCGGATCGAGCTGGAACCGCTCGATCAGCTCATCGCGGCGCGCCAGGACGTCCTGGCCGCGCATCCGGCCGAGCAGATCGATGGTCTCCCCGCCGCTCAGCTCCGGCCACAGGACGACATCGCCGGCCACGTACGCCAGGCGACGGTGCAGCTCCGGCGCCTGCCGCCACGGATCACCACCGAACAGCAGGGTGCGGCCTCCGTCGTGGCGCAGCAGCCCGAGCAGGACGCGGATCGTCGTGGACTTCCCCGCCCCGTTGGGACCGAGGAACCCGTGCACCTCCCCCGCCCGGACGTGCAACTCGAGACCGTCGAGCGCTCGCGTGGCGCCGAAGGCCTTCGTCAAGCCGGAGACGTCGATCGGATCGACCATGCCTCCGACAGTACACGCGTTTCATGAATGTGTGAAGCGTGTGAAATCACGTAGGATGGGCCGATGGCGACGGACGACGTCTCGACCCCGGACCTGCGCTTCGTCGAGCGGTTCGCACTGGTGTTGACCGAGGCCGGATGGCCGAGGATGGCCGCGCGGGTGTTCGCCTACGTGCTCGCCCGTGACGCCGGCAACGCGACCGCGACCGAGCTCGCCTCCGGGCTCGGAGTCAGCCCTGCGGCCGTCTCAGGAGCGGTCCGCTATCTCGTCCAGGTGCAGCTGTTCGTGCGCGAACGCGAACCCGGCGCCCGGACCGATTCGTACGCCCTGCGCGATGACCTCTGGTACGAGAACGTCCTGCGCCGCTCGGACACCCTCACCGCCTTCACCGCCGTCCTCGCCGACGGGACCAAGGCCCTCGAGCCCGGGAGCCCCGCCGCTCGGCGCCTGGGCGAGTCCCACGACTTCTTCGTGTTCCTCGGCTCCGAGCTGCCCACGCTCATGGAGCGCTGGAGGGCGACGCGCGACGGTGCGTGAACGACCCGGCCACGCGCCGGCGACCAGCCACGCCCGTCCGTGACCCGGACGGCGGCTCACCGGAGCACGCGCACGTCGCCGGCTCGGCCGCCGGAGGACCGTCCGCACCGCACGATCGACCTCAGTCGCCCCGTTCGTGGCCGCCGGCGTCCGCGTGGTGGTGGTCGAGCATCTGGCCGAGCAGGCCCATGAGGTCCGAGCGCTGCTCCGCGCTCAGCGGGGCGAGCAGGTCGTCCTGGGCGGCCTCGACGTCCCGCTCGAGCACGGCGAGCGCGCGCCGGCCCGCTGCGGTGATCGTGACGACGTTGCGTCGCCGGTCGTCGGGGTCGGGCCGGCGCTCCGCGAGGCGCTCGTCGTGCAGGCGGTTCAGGAGCCCGACGAGGTCTCCGCGGTCGATCGCCAGGCGCCGGGCGAGCTCCGCCTGACTCGCCGGCCCGGTCTCCTCCAGCGAGGCGAGGACCGCGTAGTCGCCGCGCCGACCACCGTGCTCGATGCGGGCGGCGACGAGCCGGTTGGCCCGCAGCGCCAGATGGTTGAGCAGCCAGCTCGGCAGTCGGCGCAGGCGCTCGGGTGGCTCCGCCGGAGCCCGGCGTGCCGGGCGCGCGGCTGCGTCTCGTTGTGGCACGACACCAGCGTACCGGTTCGTTGGACTTCCAACGACAATGCGCTACGGTCGACGTAGTCCGTTGGAGTTCCAACGATCGAGGGCGACCCACGATGACCTCCGCCGAGCAGCCCGAAGCCTTCGAGCCGATCCCCCGCCGCGTGTGGCATCTCGCCGCCGTGATCGTGTTCGGCGCGTTCATGAGCGGCCTGGACGCGACGATCGTCAACGTCGGCCTCGACACGATCGCTCGCGACCTCCACGCGTCGCTCGACGACGTGCAGTGGGTCGCCAGTGCCCACCTGATCGCCCTGGGCGTCTCGCTCCCCGCTGCCGGGTGGCTCGGTCGCCGCGTCGGCGTCGGGCGGATGTGGCTGACGGCGCTGGCGGCCTTCACCGCGACCTCGGCGCTCTGCGCCGCGGCCCGCAGCGTCGAGGTCCTGATCGTCCTGCGCGTCGCGCAGGGCATCGCGGCCGGCGTGCTGATCCCGGCCGGGCAGACGGTGCTCGGCCAAGCGGCCGGCCCCGGGCGTCTGGGCCGGGTCATGGCGAGCGTCGGCCTCGCGGTCGGACTCGCCCCCGCGCTCGGACCGGTCGTCGGCGGCCTCGTCATCGACGGCGCCTCCTGGCCGTGGCTGTTCCTGATCAACGTGCCGATCGGGATCGTCGGCCTCGTCCTCGGACTGCGCGTGATCCCGCGTGGCGCCCCCGAGCCCGAGATCCGGCTGGACCTCGCCGGCCTCGCGCTGGTGACCGTCGGCGTCCCGGCGCTCGTCTACGGGCTCACCGCCTGGGGCGAGCAGCGCACGCTCGTCGCCGCCGGCGTGCTCGTCCCGACCGTCGGCGGCGCGTTGCTGCTCGCGCTGTTCGTGCGCCATGCCCGCCGGCACACCGCTCCGATCCTCGACCTCGGCCTCTTCCGGATCCCGACCTTCGCCGCCGCCTGCGCGACGACGCTCACCAGCGGCGCGGCGATGTTCGGCGCCTTCCTCCTCCTCCCCCTCTACTTCCAGAGCGGACGGGGCTCCGGCGTCCTGGAGACCGGTCTCCTGTCGATCGGGCTGAGCGTCGGAACGGCCGTCACGATGCCGTTCGTCGGCGGGCTCGTCGACCGCCTCGGCGGGGGCACCATCAGCGTCGTCGGCTGCGCCGCGACCGCGCTGACGACCTTCCCGTTCGTCCTGCTGGACGTCGACGCCGACGGCCTCGTCGTCCAGGCGCTCCTGGTCGCGCGTGGTGCCGCGCTCGCGCTCGCGCTGATGCCGCCCACGGTGGCCGCCTATTCGGCGGTCGGCGAACGGCAGCTGCCCGACGCGGCCTCGCAGGTCAATGTCCTGCAGCGCGTCGGCGGCGCGCTCGGCGGATCGCTCCTGGCCGTCACCCTCGCCGGCGCGCTGGACGGCGGGACCCAGGCCGCCTTCCACCGCACCTTCGCCTGCCTCACCGCGTTCTCGTTGCTCGGCCTCGCCTCCGCAGTCTGGCTCCGGCGCACCGAACGGGCCGCCGGCCCTGCCGCCTCGACCTCGCTCTCCACGTCCTGATCACCCCCACCGAAGGGATCACGTCATGACCCCCACCCGCATCGCGATCGTCCTGGGCAGCACCCGCCCCGGACGCAAGGCCGACACGATCGGCCGCTGGGTCCACCAGCACGCCGCCCAGCGCGCGGACGAGCTGCACGCCGCGTTCGACGTCGTCGACATCGCCGAGTACGGCCTGCCGCACCTCGACGAGGCGACCCCCGCCATCATGGGCTCCTACGCCCAGCCGCACACCAGGGCGTGGGCCGCGGCGATCGGCGCCTACGACGGTTACGTCTTCGTGACCCCCGAGTACAACCACTCGACCTCCGGCGCGCTGAAGAACGCCATCGACTTCCTCTTCGCCGAGTGGAACGACAAGGCCTGTGGCTTCGTCAGCTACGGCGTCCAGGGCGGCCAGCGCGCCGTCGAGCACCTCCGCCTCGTCGCCGCCGAGCTGCAGCTCGCCGGCGTCCGCAGCCACCTCGCCCTCACCCTCGGCGTCGACACCGACGAGGACGGCGTCGCCACGACCGACCGCCAGATCCAGGTCCTCGACGCGATGCTCGACGAGACCGTCGCCTGGTCCCGTGCGCTGAGCGCCGTCCGCGACTGATCGCCACACGCCGCCGGCCCGACGGCCGGGGAGCGACCCGGGGTCCCATCCGAACAGGGCCGCACGAGACCACGATCGAACCGCGGGCCCGCGTGATCGGCGTCGACCACGTCGCGTCGGAGGTCGACGATCTCGACGGCACGATCGAGGACTCCCGGCGCCGGTCCGCCGTCGATCTGCGGGTCGCCGCGGGGACCCCTCGGCGGTCCTCGGCCCGGGCGACCGGGTCCGCGCGCCCCCGGGGCCCCGCGCCGGCTGCTCGCGGACCGGGCCCGGCACGTCGGTCCCGTCGTCGACGACGAGCAGATCGTCCGAGACGCCCTGAACCACGCCCGGGTCGGGGACCCGCTGCGCTCGATCCGCCGTCATTCGGCGACCGCGGTAGGCTCAGCTGCATGCACATGCAGCTAGTGGGCCGCCCGTGAGCCCCGGTCCGGTGACGGGTGCCAGCGCCGCGTGGTCCCGGGTCGCCGCCTTCGCGTCGGCCGTCGATGCGAGCCTGGGCAAGTGGCTCCTGGAGCAGTACCGGGTCGGGCTCACGGAGTACCGCGCGCTGGCGCACCTGGCGGACGCTCCGGACAAGGAGCTGCGGGTCAACGACCTCGCGCAGCGGGTGGGCCTGAGCCAGAGCTCCGCGACGCGCCTGGTGAGCCGCCTGGACGCGAAGGCCCTGACGCGCCGCGACGTCTGCCCCGACGACGCGCGTGGCGTCTACGCGGTGATCACGGACCAGGGCGAGGCTCTTGTCCGCGAGGTGCGCGGCCCGTACGAGGAGCGGGTCAGTGCGCTCCTCGGCGCGGTGACGGCGCACTTCCCCGAGGTCGACGCCGGGCAGCTCCGCCACGACGTCACCGACGTCGGACGGCTGATCTCCCCAGCGTGAACCCCATCGCGTACGGCGGTTGCAGAACGCTCGGATCGTGATAGATGTATGTACATGCAGCGACAGGACGTCATGACACCGAACGCGGGACCGACCCCAGGAGGAGCACGATGAGCTGGCTCTTCCTGGGGATCGCCGTGGTCTTCGAGATCGCGGTGGCGTTCTCCGCGAGCAAGGCCGAGGGATTCACCGACCGGAGGTGGACGGCGGCGACGCTCGTCGCCGGTGCGATCGCGACCCTCTTCCTCAGCCAGGCGCTCCTCACGTTCGACGTGGGCGTCGGCTACGCGCTGTGGACCTCGGCGGCCGGCGTCGGCATCGTCGTGGTCGGGGCGCTCGCCCTCGGGGAGCGGCCGTCCGGGAGGCAGCTGCTCGGCATCGGCATCGTCGTCGCCGGCGTCGTCGGGCTGCAGCTCAGCGGAGCCGCGTGATGCGTCCCTCGAGTCCCGCCCCCACGACCGTCCTCCGTCCCGCGTCCAGGTCCGCGGACGAGCAGGGACGACCCGCGACGTCGGACTCCCCGGCTCGCGATGCCGGAGACCGTGCCTGGCTCGTGCTGCTCCTGGCCGGGGTGTTCGAGGTCGCGTACGCCCTCAGCGTCGGAGGGAGCGAGGGGTTCACCGTCCTCGGCTGGTCGCTCTCCGCGGTCGTCTTCTTCCCGCTGACGCTCCTCGCCTTGAGCGTCGCCCTGCGGGCCATCGACGTCGGAATCGGCTACGCCGTCTGGGCGGGCATCGGCGCCGTCGGTGCCGCCATCCTCGGCCCGGTGGTCTTCGACGAGTCGCTCACGCTCGTCCGCGCCTTCTGGCTGGCGGTCATCATCACGGGCGTGGTCTGGCTGAAGCTCGCGGATCGCTCGTCACGGGAGACCGAGAAGCCGGCGTCCGTGGCGGGCCCGGCGGCGTGACGGGACGTCCCGCCGGACGGCGGCGGCCCGGACGGGACCGCCGACGCCGACGATCACGTCACCGTCGTGCGCCACGGTGATCCTCCGGCCGTGTCCTCGGCGTCCTGCGTCCCGGCCCGCGTGCCGAGCAGCCGGTCGGGTGGACGGGCCCGTCCGGCGGTCTCCGACCAGGCCTCGGCCGGCCCGCTCCACCCGCCGCCGGGCACCGTCGACGCCGCGCGCGGCCGGGCCGTCGGCGTGGCGACGGGGCGGGACGCCGCGTCGCGCATACTCGGGGCATGAGCGATCCCAACGTGATCGGCGTCCTCGCCCGCGCCTACGTCGACGACCTCGACGCGGCGCTCCCCCTTTACCGGGACCTCGCCGGCGGGGAGGAGCCCCACCGGTTCGGGTTCGGGACGATGCGCCTGGCGAAGGTCGGCGCGTTCCTGGTCGTCGAGGGCGCGGACGACGAGGTGCGCTCCCACGCCGCGACCGTCAGCGTCCGCGACGTCGAGGTGGTCGCGGAGGCCGTCGTCGCGCACGGCGGCACCCTGCTCGAGGGGCCGGACCCCGGGCCGAACGGGCCGCGCCTGATCGCCCGCCACGGCGACGGTGTGATCTTCGAGTACATCCAGCTCGTCACGGGCCGCTGACCGGCCGATGGCCACGACCCTGAGGGTCACCGGCGCCGCCGGCGGCCGCCCCGGGCGCGGCTGACGTGGCCCGCCGACGGCTGGCCGCGCTGCGGTCGAACCTCTCGATGGACCTGTCGCCGCTCAGGGAGTCCCGCGACTACCGGCTGCTCGTCGTCGGGAGCGTGGTGACCGGTCTCGGGACGCAGGCCACGCTGGTCGCCCTCCCCTACCAGCTGTACGTGCAGACGCGGTCGCCCGCCCTCACCGGCCTGCTCGGGGCGTTCGAGCTCGCCCCGCTGATCGCGATGTCCCTGTGGGGCGGCGCGATCGCGGACCGCACGGACCGGCGGCGGCTGCTCCTGCTCGTGCAGATCGTCCTCGTGCTGCTCTCCGCGGGCCTGGCGGCCGGGGCGTACGCAGGCGAGCCGCCGATCGCGCTGCTGTACGTCCTCGGCGCGCTCCTGGCCGGCGGCAACGCCGTCCAGAACGTCTGTCGCACGGCGATCGTCCCGAACGTCGTGCCCGCGGACCGCCTGCGGCCGGCGCTGGCGCTGAACTTCGGGCTGATGCAGGTGACGATGGTCGTCGGGCCCGCACTCGGCGGCGTGCTGATCGCGACCGGCGGGCTCGGGACGACCTACGCCTTCGACGCCGTGACGTGCCTGGGGATGGTCGCGTCGGTGCTGCCGCTGAGCCCCCAGCCGCCGCGGGCCGTGGCGGCCGACGACGTCGGGGTCTGGCGGTCGATCGTCGACGGGCTGCGCTTCGTGCGCTCTCGGAGGGCGCTCATGGGGTCCTTCGCGATCGATCTCTCGGCGATGACGTTCGGGATGCCGCGGACGCTGTTCCCGGTCCTGTCGGTCAGCGTCTACCACGCCGGTGCGACGGGGACCGGGCTGCTCAACGCGTCGGTCTCCGTCGGGGCCACGGCCGCGGCGCTCACGGCGGGGTGGCTCTCCAGCGCCCGGCGGCTCGGCCGGATCGTGATCGTCGCCGTCGTCGTCTGGGGGCTCGCGATCGCGCTGGCCGGCGCCGTGCCCTCGTTGCTCTTCGCGGTCCTCTGCCTGGCGGTCGCCGGGGCCGCCGACAGCGTCAGCGCCGTCTGCCGGTCGACGATCAACCAGACCGTCACGCCCGACGCCATGCGCGGCCGGATGTCGTCGGTCTTCTCGCTCGTCGTGCAGAGCGGGCCCCGGCTCGGTGACGTCGAGGGCGGTGCCGTCGCGTCGCTGACGTCCGCGCGCGTCTCCGTCGTCTCAGGCGGGCTTGCGTGCGTCGTCGGGGCGGGTCTCGTCGCGCTCGCGTTCCCGGCGCTGGCGGCCTACGACGTCGACCACGCGGAGGCGGAGCTCGCGGCGGAGAACGCGGTCGTCCCCGCCGGCGCCAGGCCCGGCTGAGCCGGGTGGCCGACGACCCGCGGGCCCTCGGCGGGGGCGCGGCGCAGCACGGGCGGCAGCCCGCGGCGACCGACGGCGCTCAGGCCACCGCGGCCTTCCAGACGAACCCGTCGGGATCGATGAACGACCCGGCGTCGCCGCCGATCACGATCCGGGGCGACCCGCTGCCCCCGGCGTCGACGCCGACGTCCTTGGCGGGCGGCGGGACCCGGCGCTCGGCGCCTCCGCCGGCCGGGTGGCGACGCCGTCGCCCAGGTCGAACGCGGCGGCGTGGACCGCGTCCGCGGCCGCCGGGTCGGGGGCCTCCAGCGTGATCGCGGTCAGGGCGGGCATCAGCGGCGCTCCTGGATCCGGATGAGGTTGCCCGCCGGGTCGCGGAACGAGCAGTCCCGGACGCCGTAGGGCTGGTCCGTGGGCTCCTGCACGACCTCCGCGTCGCCGGCCTGCACGCGAGCGAACACGCCGTCGACGTCGTCGGTCGCCAGGTTGATGCTGGCGTAGGTGCCCTTCGCCATCATCTCGCTGACGGTGCGCCGCTCCTCGTCGGTCAGGCCCGGGGTCGCGACTGGCGGGTAGAGCACGATCGACGTGTCCGGCTGGCCCGCGGGGCCGAGCGTGATCCACTGCATGCCGCCGTATTCGACGGTGTCGCGGACCTCGAAGCCGAGGGCGTCGCGGTAGAAGGCGAGGGAGGCGGCGGGGTCCTCGTGCGGGAGGAGCGCCTGGGCGATGGTGATGTCCATGCGCCGCAGACTAGGAGCGCGCGGACCCCGGGACTTCTCGATTCCTGATCGGTCGCGTCACCTGCTTGGCGAGGCACGCCGCCATCCCGGCCGTCGAGCGCGACGGGTCGCGGCGGTACGCGCCAGGCGAGACCCCGACGAGCTCGGTGAAGCGGGTCGTGAACGTGCCCAGCGACGAGCTGCCGACCGCGAAGCAGACCTCGGTCACGGACAGCTCGTCCTGGCGCAGCAGCGCCATCGCCCGCTCGATCCGGCGGGTCATCAGGTACGAGTAGGGCGACTCGCCGTACGCCTTGCGGAACTCGCGGCTGAAGTGCCCGGCCGACATGTGCGCGCCGCGAGCGAGCGCCTCGACGTCGAGCGGCTGGGCGTACTCCCGGTCGATCCGGTCGCGGACGCGCCGCAGCCGGACGAGGTCGGCCAGGTGCGGCGGGTCGGCGGGGCTGGTCACGCCGGGCATCGTCCCACGGATCCTCCCCCGCGTCAGATCGTCCGCACGCTGCCGACGTCGACGGCAGCGGGACGCGGCGCTGGATCGACGTGACGTGCACGATCGCGCCGCTCCCCTGCTGCACCATCGACGGGACGAGCGCCCGGTCCAGGCGGACGGCGCCGAGCAGGTTGGTGTCGAGCCCGCGCTGCCAGTCCTCGTCGGTCAGGCCGGTGGCGAGGCCGTCGTACGTGGCGCTGCCGCCGACGACGTTGACGACGACGTCGATCCCGCCGAGCAGGTCCAGGGCGCGCTCGGCCAGCGACGCGACCCCGGCGGCGGCGCTGACGTCGGCCGGCAGGAACGTGAAGCCGGGGCCCTCGGCGGGTGCCGTGCGGGCGGTGGCGACGACGGTCGCGCCGGAGGCGACGAGGCGCCGCTGGCGGGGGGGGGGCGGCGGGGGGCCCGCGCCCCCCCCCCGCCCTCGCGGCGGTGCTCGTGCTCCGCGAGCTCGTCGTCCACGAGCCCGAGGCCGAGCCGCTGGAGGTCGCAGGCCAGGACGCCCAGCGCGGCGGCGACGCCGGGGGCCGGGGCGGCGGAGCGCAGGTGCCGGGCGACGGCGGCCGTCATCTCCGCGACGACCGCGGAGGGGTCGCCGTCCGCCGCGGCGGGCACCCGGACGTCGACGTCCAGATCCCGCAGGCGCACGCCCAGGGCGCCCAGCTCCGCGGCCGCCGCCCCGCGACGACGGCGGCGGTGCGCGGGCGCCCCGCCGAACACCGTCCGGCCGGCGGCGGGGACCGGGGCGCTCACGGCGCCTCCCGCAGGACGTGGCGCAGGTAGCGGGCCACGGCGTCCGCCCGGCTGGAGGCCTCGAGCTTGCGCGCCACCGTGCGCACGTGGGACTTGACGGTGTCCTCGCTGATCACGAGCCGCTCCGCGATCTGGGCGTTGCGGGCGCCCGTCACCAGCAGGTCGGCGACCTCGCGCTCGCGGGCGGTCAGCAGCTGCTCGATCCGCGTCGGGGACGCACGGACGGCCATCGTCGCCTCGGGGACGGGGACGTGGCGCCCGCGCGCGAGCGAGGCCTCGTCGCGACTCAGGGTGCTGAGGCTGCGGCTGGCGGCGTCGACGGCGCGGTCCAGCCGGCGTCGGCGCTGGACCAGGCGCTCCAGGCGGGCGACCCGCTCGAGGACGAAGCCGAACCCGTCGGCGAACGCGCGCAGGTTGTCCCGGTCCAGCGGCCCCAGCCGGCGGCCGTCGCCGAAGCAGTCCGCCTGGAGGAAGCCGACCACCCGGTCCGCGGCGACGACCGGCGCCACCACGTAGCCGCGCGTCTGCGACGCCGCGACGAGGTCCTTGTTCGTGCGCGGGTCCTCGGGGTCGACCAGGCAGGCGACGCGGCGCTGCACGATCTCGGTCTCCAGCACGCCGGGGCCGAGCCCGATCCAGTCGTGGGTGAGGTAGTCGACGGTCGCGGTCGTGACCGCCGGGTCGAGCCCCGGCGCGACCCAGACGGCCTCCGCGCGCCACGCCGAGCCGCGCAGGCGCGACACGACGGTGCGGTCGAAGCCGCAGCAGGCGCCGAGCTCGGCCGCGGCGGCGGGCAGCAGCGCGGCGACGGTCGGCGACGCCCGCAGGCGGCCCAGCGCGTCGTGGATCCGTGGCGCGATGCCCGCGCCGAGCCCGCCGACGTGCGCCCGCAGGCGAGCGCGGAGCGCCGTCGCCCGGGCCAGCTCCTCGACGAGCATCGCGACCCGCTCGGGCGCGCGGCCGTCGTCGTCCCGCAGCTCGGCCTCCAGCAGCGCACAGACGATCGCGAGGTCCTCGTCCAGGACGTCCGGCTCCGTGAGGTCCGCCGAGACCGGGCGGCGCTCCAGGTAGTCGGCCGTCCGGGCGATGATCGTCGTGCCGCTCACCGCGCACCCCGCTGACCCGGAGGCGAGGGCACGGGGCTACGCGGACGGGTCGTCGTCGCGGGCGAAGCGGACCGCGTCGACGGCGGCCCGCAGGATCGGGAGGACCCTGAGGAGCTTGCGGACCGAGCCCTCGAAGACGACGTCGCCCGCGAGGATCGCCATCGGCAGGTGCGACCCCTCGGCGAGCATGCTGTCGAGGTCGTCCGAGCCGACCGCGAGCCGGACGGTCGGCTCCTGCGAGCCGGTCCCGAGGAGCACCTGCGGCGGGAAGCGGTCCAGCAGCAGCGTCACGGCCTCGCCGGCGTCGGTGACGTCGATCCGGGCGCGGACGCCCGCCAGGCTCAGCCGCCGCGCGGTCTGCGGGTCCTCGAGCGCGCGCTCGACGTCGGCGACGAACCGCGTCGCGGCCGTCGAGGGGGTGGGCCCGTCGCCGGCGGGCTCCGCGCGATGCGGCCCTCCGGGCGGGTGCTCGGGTTCGAGCATGGGGTCGGATGATGGCGATCGGCAGGCGCGCGCGAGCGCGGGCCCGCCGTGGACGGGCGCGGGAGACCGGCGGAGAATCGCCGTGCTCGCCATCGCTCGTCCTCCGCCGGCTCGCGTCGGCGCCTAGGCGGGGACGGCCTGCTCGTCCACCGGGGTTCCCCGCGCCCCGTCGAGGAGGCCGAGCTCGGCCCTCCCGATCAGGTCGTAGGCCTGCTCGGTCGTCAGCGGGTGGAACGGCCCGGCGCGCGCGTCGCGGTAGAGCCGCTCGAGCGGCTGCCCGCGGCGGAACGCGGAGCCGCCGATCAGGCGCAGCCCGGCGTCGGTGGCGCGGATCGCGGCCTCGGTGGTCGCGACCTTCGTCACGTCGATGTAGGCCAGCCGCGCCGCCGGGTCCCAGGCGGCGTCGCGGCCCTCCTCGAGGATCCGCGCCGTCGTCTCGAGCGCGCGGTAGGCGGTCTCGATGTCGACGAGCGTGCGCCCGAGGTTGGACTGGTTGAAGCCGATGTCGCGCAGCGCCACGTCCTGCCCGGCCTGCGTCGCGCCGAGGGACTTGGTGCGCAGCTTGTCGCGGGTGTACTCGTACGCCTTGTACGCGAGCCCGATGTAGACGCCCGAGAACGTCAGGGACGCCCACTCGAACTCCGCGAAGAGCCCGCCGCGGAAGTCCCCGCCGTGGGTCTCCGGCCCGATCCGCACGTCGTCGAACACCAGCGTGTGCGTGCCCGTGGCCCGCATGCCCATGGTGTCCCACGTCTCCTTGATCGAGACGCCGGGCAGGTCCTTGCGGATGACGAACACGGCCTCCGCCGCGGCGTGGTCGGCGAACGCGGCCGGGAGCGAGCCGTCCGCGCCGGTGATCGTCGCGTTGAACGCGACCACGTCGGCGCCGAGGCAGAGCGTCGCCCAGGTCTTCTGGCCCCGGATGATCCAGCCGTCCCCGTCGGGGATGGCGATCGTGTCCGCCAGGCCCATCAGGCCGGCGCGGTCCTCCGAGAACGGGCCGCAGACGATGTCCCGGTCCTCGACGACGCCGCGGAAGACGCGCTCCTTCGTCGGCTCGTCGAGCAGGCCGCGGAAGATGCCGACCATCGTCTGGTGCATGTTGAAGGCCAGGGCGCAGGCCGGGTCGCCCTTCGCGAGCTCCATCGAGACGCGCGTGACCGTCCAGATGTCGCCGCCCTTGCCGCCGTAGCGCTTCGGGACGGCGAGGTCGACGAGGCCGCTCTCCTTGTAGAGGGGCACCAGCTCCGTCGGGAAGCGGTTGTCGGCGTCCGCGGACGCACCGACCCGGTCGAACGCCTTCGCCAGCTCGACCGCGCGGGCGATGAGCGCGTCGCTCTCCTCCCGCGTGATCTCGACCTCGTGCTGCCCGGTGCCCATGGTGGCCGGACTCAGTCCGTGTCGAGTCCGCGGGGGAAGTACCCGCGGTCGTCGCGCTCGCCCTGGAGCGCCCAGGGCTGCGCGGAGTCCGTCCAGGCCTCGAGCTCGGGCTCCAGCCACGACGCGTCGTTCAGCGTCCCGGCCTTGATCCAGACGATGTCGTCCGCGTCGCCCAGGATCGAGAACAGCTGCGAGCCGCAGTTGGAGCAGAAGTTCCGGTGGGCCGGCGACTTGCGGTCCTCGCCCATCGTGTCGAACTGCTTGAGCGACGCGCCCTCGACGTGGAACTCGCCGATCTCGACGGCGGCGATGATCGAGTAGGCCGTGCCGGTGGACCGCTGGCAGTCCCGGCAGTGGCAGATCCCGGTCATGATCGGATCCTCGGTGTCGACCGTGTAGGTGACGTTGCCACACAGGCAGTGTCCGTCGAGCCTCGACATGCGTTCTCCTCCTCGAAGTGATGCGGCGTGGCGCTGCGCGCCGCACGCGTGACGCCTCGCGTCACGATGAACTTCTACGCCTCGCGCGCGCACCCGCGAATCGTCCGCACGCGGGATGTCCACCACCCGAAGGGGGTGGAGGACGCCGTCCGCGCCCCCGAAGGTGGTGTCCGACCCCTCGGGACGGGCGCGACGGCGGGCCCGCGGCGCCCGTTCCCGGGGCCGCGGGCGGTCCGGCTACATGCGGTAGGTCGGCGTCTTGCGCTCCGCCAGCGGCGCGTTGGCGCACGCCGAGAGCGCCAGGCCGAGCACGTCGCGGGTGGACTCGGGCGGGATCACGCCGTCGTCCCACATGCGGGCGCTCGAGTAGTACGGGTGGCCCTGCCGCTCGAACTGCTCGCGGATCTCGGCCTTGCGGGCCTCGATCTTCTCCTCGTCGGTCTCCTTGCCGACGGTGGCCAGGACGTTCGCCGCCTGGTCGCCGCCCATGACCGAGATGCGGGCGTTCGGCCACATCCAGAGGAAGCGCGGGAAGTACGGCCGGCCGGACATGCCGTAGTTGCCGGCGCCGAACGAGCCGCCGACGATGACCGTCAGGCGCGGCACCCTGGTCGTCGAGACCGCGGCGATGAGCTTCGCGCCGTGCTTGGCGATGCCGCCGGCCTCGGCGTCCTTGCCGACCATGAAGCCCGTGATGTTCTGCAGGAAGATCAGCGGGATCTTCCGCTGGTCGCAGAGCTCGATGAAGTGCGCGCCCTTCAGCGCGGACTCCGAG